>DATESZ010000178.1:0-18451 GCA_035283845.1 Syntrophales bacterium
TATGTCGATGCCCTGGTTTTTTCAAAGACTGTTGTTTATTAAGGACTATTCTTTTGCTGATAAATATTCCGCAAAGTGGAATCGCTCTTGAACCACTCCACCACTCTACGAAGGCCCTGTTCAAGGGTATATGTTGGTTGCCAGCCTAATGCTTTCCGTATTTTTTGACTATCGGCAACCCAGCTTCCCGTGTCCCACTTGCGGTCCGGTATGGAACCCCAGCGCGGCTCAACATCGATTTTCATAATCTTTCCGGCAGAGTCGACAATCTCAGCGATAGAAGTTTGGATGCCGGTCCCCACGTTATAGACAATACCGGGTTCCTGCCCGGCTTTACGGGCAGCCAAAAGATAGGCCTCGACAACATCCTCTATGAATACAAAGTCATGCATAACCCCTGGATTTACCAGGGGCGGTAATTTTCCTGCCAGGCCTTCCCTGACCAAGGTGGGAATGAGGCGTCCGGGATCCTCAAAGGGACCGTATACGGAGTAAAGACGGAGCGTCGGTATATGCATCCCCCTGCTTTGCCCCGTATAGCGGCAAAACATCGTTGCTGATGCCTTTGTTACGGCATAGTGGCTGTTTGGTTCCAGGCAGGCGCTTTCCTCAGGGGGGTGATCCTTATACCCATATTCCGAAGAAGTGCCGGTATTCACAAATGATTCAAAGCCCGTTTTCAGACAGGCCTCCACCAGGTTTATCGTCCCTGTAATATTTGTCTGAACCATCTGAAGAAGATCCTTTTGCCAGGAATAGGCGCCATACACGGCCAGGTGGAATATCCATTCCGGCTTTATCTCACTGACAACAACGTCAAGGGCGTTGCCATCCGTCAAGTCTGTCTCGTGGAGAGAGACTTTAGAATAGATATCCTTGATACGCCACGAATTGCACCCCCGGCGAACGAGAAGATGAATTTCGTGACCCTCTTCCACCAGACGGCGTGTCAGATTGGCGCCGACAAACCCTGTCGCGCCGGTAACAATAACGCGCTTCATGTTCTTGCCTCTCTCCATTAACGCACTCCAATGATGATAAAAATTTTATTGCGAACCGGCATAAGCAGGTTTTTGTGCCGCTATATAGAGATTCCCCAAGGGAATGGATATGCGAATACGTCCGCCGGACGTGATCCTCAGCAAATACAGCAGGGCCCGTTTCAGACCCTTTGATATGGGCGCCATCCGGGCCAGGTATTGGAGCGTGTAGGTATTCCTTACGGAACCGGAATTTACGACCTTAAAACCATGCGCTACGAGCAGACGGGTCAGCGTGGCCGGGCTGAATAAATAAGTATGTTCAATGTCAATAATGGGACTCCGGTCTTTGAGCAACTTCGCTGATATGGATTCAACGTTGTGACTAATAATCAGAATAAGTCCCCCGGGTCTGAGCAGTTTATAACATTCGTCAAGAATAACCCCGGGCTCAGGCAGATGATCTATCACCTGAAATAAACAGATAATTTCAAAATGTTCCGGGCCAAAGATTCCGGGCCGCATGGTATCGCATATAATTTTCTCGCGTACGATCGGGGAGGCACTTTCCACGGCGATACGGCTTGATTCAATCCCTTGCACAGGATGGTACCCCTGAGACAATGCCTCTTCAAGAAAAAATCCGTTGCCGCAGCCAATCTCCAGTAGGGCGCCCTTTCGTGTCTGGTGAGGGGCTGTGCCGGCGAGATAGCGTCCATAAGTTGCCCGGATGTTGTCTGCCTCGCCTTCATACTCAAATGAACTCTGTGCATATAGCTCTGCCAGGACATGGGAGTCCAAAACAGGATCCGAACGCACCAGGCCGCAGGTATGACATTTCACGATGCGGTAATGAACTCCGTCCGGCACACGGCGGGCGGAAAAGGTGGCGGCGCAGAAGGAGCGATGATCAAAGGTAGCCGGATATAGCTCTGCCGCATTTTCTGACCTATGGCAGATGGCGCAACGCGTGGGGCGTATCGCAACGGCAGACATTACAGTTCCCCTTTATCCGTTCTCTTCTCTTGGGGATGATTGAAAAAGCTTTCAACGATATAGGGCGGCCGCCGTTTCACCTCATCGTAGATATGCGCCAGGTAGGAACCGATGATGCCCAGACAGAGCAACTGCACTCCTCCCATGAACAGGATCAGCAGAATTAAGGTTGTGAAACCCCGTGGGGCAAGGTCCGGGTAAAAAAGACGCAGGGTGAGCTGTGCTGCCATCAGGACAAGAGATACCAACACCGTTACCAGCGCCAGCCAGGTAATAAAATCAAGGGGAACGTAGGAAAAAGAAAAAATGGCTTTCCGCGCCCACCCCAGGTTCTTAATCAGCGAGTTCGTGGTCCGTCCGAAGGCACGTTCCGGCCGAATATAAGGCACTCCGGTCTGCTTAAAGCCCACCCACGCCCTGAGTCCGCGTAAAAAGCGGTTGTTCTCTGGCAGGCTGTTAAGCGCATTCACTACGCGCCGGTCAATAAGAGAGAAGTCGCCTGCATCCAAGGGGATAGACAGGTAAGATACCCTCCGGAAGAGACGATAAAAGGCCTTATAGGCAAGTTGCATAAATTTGTTTGCTTCGCGCTTTACCCGGGCGCCGTATACAACATCATAACCTTCTTTCCATTTTTCGTAGAAAGATTCGATCAGCTCCGGCGGGTCCTGCAGGTCGCCGTCCAGCAAAATGACCGCATCCCCGGACGCAATTTGCATGCCGCTCGTAAAGGCGCTTTGGGAGCCGAAATTGCGGGCATGATTGATCACGATGACCTTTTTATCCCGGAGCGCTAATTCTGTCAGGACTTCTTTCGCATTATCAGGGCTGCAATCATTCACAAAGATGATCTCGTAGTCCACGCCAATCTTCTGAAAAACGGCGGTCAGACGGTCGTGCATCACCGGCACGGCCGGCGCGTCACGATAACAGGCGATTACGGCACTGATCTTCTTCCGCTTGCCATTGTCCATCATATGCTTATCCCTTGTGTGAACCCATCTCTCGCAGAGCAGTCACGGCTCTATCAGCAATCATCCTGCTGGAAAGCCCGTATTTATCGTACAGGCAACACTGGCTTCCCACAAAACCATCCATTTGTTCTTCTATGCCGCAGCGCACCAGTTTACACCGGACTCCCGATTCGGCAATTACTTCCGATACCATAGACCCGAGACCGCCTGCTATATAATGAGCTTCAACTGTTAATGCCAGCCTATATCCCGAGAGTGAATCTCTCAGATCATCCAGCGGGGGCGGGCTTATGCTTGCCACCACCATCATGGCAGCGCCGATACCCTGATTTTCCAGATCTTTGATGGCCTTGTAAGCCTCACCGGCTATCGCTCCCATGGCAATAATTAAGATATCCCTCCCCTTACCGATGTATTTGGCACGTCCCAGCTCAAAATATCCGTTAAGTTCAGGGACGATCGCTTTATCATCTTTACTTAAACGATAATATATCGGTCCCGGCAAATGGCTTGTCTTCAGAAAGGCGGAACGCGCCTGTTCGTAGTCCGCAGGGGTTACGATAGTAATGCCCGGCTGAACGCGGAGGACGCCAACGTCATCGTGCCCGTAATGAGAAATTCCGTCATAGCCATAATCCAGACCGCCGCCCATGCCGACAATACGCACGGGCAGATGATGGGCAATCGGGCCATTCCGTATAAACTCATAAGGTCTTAATACGGCAAAAGGAACGATAGAATAGGCAAAGGGCACAAAACCGGCTTCGGCAAGACCCGTCGCCAGGCCGATCATGTTCTGTTCAGCAATCCCCACGTTGAAAAAACGTTTGGGAAATTTTTCCGCAAATGGTTCCAGCGCCATATAACCCAGATCTGATGTCAACAATAAAATCCGTTCATCCCGCTCCGCCAATTCTATCAAGGTTTTAATAAATGTATTTCTCATTTTTCAACCTCAATATCATCCATGGCCTGCCGATATTCCTCATCAGACATGGGCCAGTAATGCCATTTAATCTGATGCTCCATAAAAGACACCCCTTTACCGGAAACTGTGTTGGCAATGATAACGTGAGGTGGACCGGAGGTCGTGTTCAGCGCAGCAATTTTCACCGTTAATTCCTTTACATTGTGTCCATCCGCTTCCTGCGCATCCCAACCAAATGCCTTCCAGCGTTCAATCATGGGATGAAGATTCAACACCTGATCCGTGTATCCGAAGGCCTGTTGTCCGTTTAAATCAATGATTACAATCAGATTGGAAAGATTGTGATGGGCGGCAAACATAACCGCCTCCCATATTGATCCCTCATTGCATTCGCCATCGCTCAAGAGAACGAATATGCGGCGTTGAGAAAGTTGCAGGCGCGCTGCCAAAGCCGCTCCTGCTCCATAGGTTAAACCCTGACCGAGCGATCCCGTACAAAAATCTATGCCCTTCACTTTACATTCCGGGTGAACGCCCAACAAGCTGTCATCAGAGCAGTATTTGTCGAGTTCCTCCTCTTTTAACCATCCTTTCAAATAAAGCGCCGCGTAAAGAGCCAAGGCCGCATGTCCATTGGAGAGAATAAACCGGTCGCGGTCCGGATGCCCCGGGTCAGGGATCATTAGTGCTGAACCATACAAGGCAGAAATTACATCGGCAACAGACAAAGCGGAGCCAATATGGCCCACCCTGGCACGCTTCGCCTGCTGAAGAATTATACGCCTGATCTGCACTGATTGCATATATATCGCCTCGAGATGAATAAGTAATTATTCATAACATAAATCATATCCCTTGAATAGCTGATTAAATGAAGATATATCGTAAGCAAGGGATTTAAGCCAGCCGAAATTGTAAAATCACGGAGGAAAATTCACCCGTGACAGTAGTGCGAACTTAACAGGCAACAACCATGGAGCAACCCCATTTCTTAAGTAATACCGGTAGAACCATGAATATTTTCGAGTCCTTGCTGCTCGTCTGTGCAGTCTGCGGCATTTTTCATTCCCTGTACTTCCTGCTGGCACCGTTCATCTGGAGTCAAAACCTGCCGGTCAATCCTCAGGCAATTGCCCCCTGGATCCGGCCCTGGACTGATCAGCATGACGGTATAGAAATCTATGCGTTATATGCTCTGATGTTTGCCTGCCTGGCCGCATCCCAGGCGGCCGCCTGGTTCTGGAATCGGGTAACGGGCAGGGCCGCATACTCTGTCCTTGTGCTGCTGCTCGTGGCGGCAGCGTACCGTTATTTAGTCACCATAGGCTTCCACCCGCCGGTGCACACCCTTGCCGCGAGAAGCATCCTGCTCATATTCAAACAGTCCGCGCAGACGGCGTGCATTATTGTGCCGATGACGATTTTTCTGCTGGCCCTGCAGAAGCGGGTAAAAGAATGTTGGGTAAATACGGCAGTGCTGACGCTCCTTGTTCCCATCTGTTTCATTGCCGTACAGCCGATTTCATGGAAAGACTATTCGTTCGCATTGGCCCCGGCCCTGCGTTTGCTGCACGGCGCCGGACTTTCCGAAATATACTTTCAGTATGATCCCCTGTTGTCTCTGCCGGCGCTGGCATGGATCAAGCTGAAACTGGATCTGAACCTGTTCCAGGCGGTTGGCCAGGCATCATATCTTCTGTACATCTTTTCGATATTCTTGCTGGCGAGAAAACTGTATTCCGATAATAAACTCCCCTTCTTTTTTCTGATATCCCTGGTGCTGATCCGCATGTATGCCACTTTCGATGATCCCGTAAGGTCTTTCCAGGTTACCCCGCTGCGGCTGGATTGGTGGCTGCTGTTCCTGGCACTGGTGTACCGCTGGGGGCCCTATCACTGGAGTGCCGGCCTGTTTTGCGGCTTAATGATACTGGTGCATAAGAATTTCGGCGTCATTTACACGCTGGCCTATTTCCAATTGCTGTTCACCCTCTTTATTATTGACGGTTTTCAGGGCGAAGGGAGAACCAGCCTCGGGACATGGCGGGCGCTGCTCACCCACGCCTCGGGAAAACTCAGTCTCAATCTTGCGGCGATTGCCGCTGCCGGTGTGGCCAGCATTCTTCTGTTCAACGGGGTATATTCGGATAGCGTCTATTATTACCAAAAAATAGGGATAGGTTTTATCAGGATTGCCAGGGACTCTTTTTACTGGTATGCGCTGGTTGTCATATGCCTGTCGTTTATCCTGTGTCTCAGGCTGCGGGGAGCCTTGCCCAGGAAGTACCTGACCGCCTGCCTGCTATTGATCTATCTTGCCATTGGAAATTCGATCTATTTTTTTGGCAGAAGCCATGAACACAACATATTACATATTTCCGGACCACTGCTGCTGCTGTTCTTTCTGTTGCTTGACCTGACAAAATACCTGACTGGCGAAGGAAACGATAATCCGGCAGCGCAATTTGCGAAGCGCAATCTGACCCTCATCCTGTCCGTTCTGTTTGTGCTCTTGATTATTGTCAGCTATGGCGACAGAATAACCGGAAAAGCCGTTCTTCAAGCCAGGAATGCAACGAATTTACAGTTGCATTATCCTTCGTTGAGACAGGATATGATTAGCGGGTATCTTAAGAAATTCAGGGCTCTGACCGGCAATAGTGAAAAGGTGTATTTTGCCTGTCGTTATATTGATGTGATTTTTTACTATTACGGCGGCTATGCGCCGGTTGGATATTTCAACCCCTTCACGTCATGGATATTCACCAAAGATCTCGAATGGTTTTTACAGGATCTCCTTGATAAGGGGTATTTTATTGTTGTTGGCTCTGAAGATTCCAAGGAGGCGCTTTCCCGTCTTGCCTATAACAAAACCGGTATCATTGATAACTTTGTGATCCTCTGGAAATGACCTGAAGGTCCCTGGTCCGGATTGAGCATAAATGCTATTCTCCCTTTTTCCTGGTTGCTAAAAAGTCTAACTGCTGCTTTGCTGCCCCGAATCCCTTATTTAATACCAGACATTGACGAAAATGCTGCCGGGCCTGAGGATAATTTCTGAGATACAAGTAGGCCAATCCGGCATTATAGTGTAACTGGACATCATCCGGCTTTAATCGCAATGCCTTCAGGAAATGGCTCAGCGCTTCAGCATGTTTCCCCTTCTGAGCCAGGGAAATCCCCAAGTTGTTATGGGCGTCAGCATAATCAGGATTCATGGCCAGGGCCTTTATGTAATGTGCCACAGCTTCTCCATGCTTGCCTTGCTGGGAGAGAAGAATTCCTAAGTTGTTATGAGCCGCATAATACTCTGGCGACCCGCGGAGCGCCTGACGATAATGTTCTTCCGCCTCCTTCATTTTCCCCTGTTCAGCAAGCAGCGCCCCCAAATTGCTATGGGCGGCGGCATAATCAGGCTTAATAGCCAAAGCCTTTAAATAATGCGCCGCAGCTTCCGTAAACCTTCCTTGCCCGGCAAAGATTATTCCTAAGTTGTGATGTGCCGCGTAATAATCCGGCGACCAGCGGAGCGCCTGAAGGTAATGTTCTTCCGCCTCCTTCATTTTCCCCTGTTTAGCGAGAAGCATACCCAGATTGTTATGGGCAGCGGCATAACCGGGATGAATGGCCAGGGCTTTTATGTAATGTCTCACAGCTTCTTCTTCCTTGCCCTGCCCGGCGAGGAGTATCCCCAGATTACTGTGAGCTTCATAATATTCCGGCATTAAGCGGAGCGCTTGACGATAATGCTTTTCAGCTTCCTGTGTTTTCCCCTGCTCAACTAAGACCAGACCTAAATTGTTATGGGCAAGCCAGTTGTCATCTGTCACTTTCAGGGCATGGCTGAAGAGGGTGTAACTGTCCCGCCAATAGGACGCCTGCCGCCAGGACAGGGTCATCGGCGCCAAAAGGAGCGCGCCTGCCAAAAAGGCAATGCTTGCCTCGCGCTTTGGCCAACGTGGCAATATTTCCGCTATTCCCCAACTCAACATTACAAAAATACCCATCAGGGGAAGATAGGTGTAACGGTCGGCCATGGCGTGAGAACCAACTTGCATCAGTCCTATAACGGGCAAGAGCGTCCCCAGATACCAAAGCCAGCCCACGATAAGGTAGGGACGCTTTTCTCTCGTGATAATAACGAACCAAGAGACACTGAGCAGCGTGAATATGGATGCGATAATCTTAATCAAGGGGAATTGTGCCGGATGGGGATAGAAGGCGGAAAGACCCACCGGCCAAAACGTCTTGACTAAGTAACTCACGTAAGCAACCAGGGCATTTGCCAGCCGGACCGGAAAAGGGAAAAAATCGAATGACGCCAAAGCGCCTGCCTTCCCTTCTGCAAAAATAGTGATCAGAGCTCCGACAATGGCGATGACTATCAGGGGTATTTTCTCTAAAAACAGGAAAAGCAAAGGCGCCTGGGACCCGCCTTTTCCATCGGGTACTCTGGCCAGTTTCTCTGTCTCTACACTATTATTTGGCGAACGAATACTTCTCAATGGCCAGTAATCAAGGAGAAGCAAAACAAAGGGAAGTGTTACGATCATGGGTTTGGCCAGCAATCCCAGCACAAACAACAATACAACGAGAAAATAACGCATTATGGAGGGGCGTGTGACATATGAAGAATAAGCCCCCATAGTTAATATCCAGAAAAAGCCGCACAAGACATCTTTGCGTGAAGCGACCCAGGCCACGGCTTCCACATGGAGCGGATGCAACGCAAAAAGAGCTGCTGCAAAGCCGCTTTGCCAGGGGGCTTTGGTCATGCGGAGGAGGATGAAAAAGAGGAGTATCGTATTGGCCAGATGGAAAAGCAGACTTGTCCAGTGGAACCCACCGGCATTGTTGAGAAAGAGTTGACGATCAGCCATTAGGGAAAGCCAGGTTAAGGGATGCCAGAACCCGGCTTCCGTGCTGGTAAAAGCATACCGGAGATTTGCTAAAGTCAGCCCCTGCTGTACATGGGTATTTTCGGTTATATATACCTGTTCATCAAAATTAATGAATTCATGATTTTGGACCTGCCAGTAAACCGCAAGGGTAGCCGCAACAAGAAGTAATGCGATCAATACAGATATTTGCCTGAAGTCTTTCTGCATTTGTATCCTATGAAAATACGAGTCTATTATGGTGTAACTCTATCGGAAATCGCCGTTTAACGCTATCATAATTTATTCGGTCAATAAAATTGATGGCCACTTTTATGCAATATGTTATAAGGACTTGAAAGGCTCATCAAAAGTCAGGATTATCATTTACGATAAACTTGGGAAACGATGATAAGTATGAAAGGAATCCTGGCATCAGGAAGATTGCCCCTGGCCCTGGCCCTGGTTACCCTTACGGCCCTGACTCTGATCATGTTCGGAGATCTTCTTTTTTCCCCTGATGGCCCCATACTCTCTAAAAAAGGCTTAGACCTTTCCACCGCAGAAATGTTTTTGCGGGATTTTGAGTTCCGGGAATTAAAAAACGGTAATTTCCCTCTGTGGAATCCGCATTTATTTTCGGGCGTCCCTTTTTTTGACGGTGTTCAATCCACAACTCTGTATCCCCTAAATTATTTACATTTGCTTTTCCCTCTGCCGCAAGCAATAAACATTGGCATTGCTTTGCATACTTTTCTAATTGGCTTTTTCATGTACCTATGGACGTCACACCGCCGCCTGCATCCTCTCGCCTGCACGCTGTCTGCCCTGTTGATAATGTTCTCTGGCGCTTATTTCATGCACATCTATGCCGGACATCTGGGAAACCTGTGCGCCATGGCATGGGCGCCTCTTTTATTCCTTTCTATCGACGGATTATTGGACCGTCCTTCGGTGGGCTGGTGCCTCCTGGGGATATTTGCCGTTACCATGCAGGTCCTTGCCACCCAACCCCAGTACGTTTATTACACAGCGTTAACAGCCGGCATCTACTGTAGCTTCTCTCTTATCAAGACTGCGCGACGGGGCATTTTTCTTGCCGGATTACTGGCTATTTTTTTGGGAAGTTTATTACTGTCTTCCGTGCAGATCTTTTCAGGAATCCAATCAGCAAAAGAGGGCATCCGCAATTTAGGCGTAAGCTTCCAATTTTCCTCTATGTTTTCTTTCCCGCCAGAAAATTTTTTGACCATGCTGTCGCCTTTCTTTTTTGGCGACATGACAAAAGCTCCCTACTGGGGACGATGCTATTTATGGGAAATGTCGCTGTTTATCGGTGTAACAGGATTTTTTCTTGCCATTTACGGGGCGCTCTACGGTGAAAAACATTTGCGTCGTTATTCTGTAACCATGGCAGCTATCCTCTTGCTTATATCCTTAGGCGCCCATACGCCGTTATTTAATCTGCTTTACCATTATTTACCGTGGTTTAATAAGTTTCGCGGCACATCTAAGTTCATCTTTCCGGCATCGCTATTCTTTTCCATGCTGGCAGGCATCGGCATGGACAGTCTAATAAAACATCCCCATGTTTCCCGGAAGTTCATTTTAGCCCTATTTGCTGCGGGAGGCCTGCTTGTTGCGACTGCCCCCTTGATCTCCACTTATCCAAATCAATGGTCGAACCTGATGCAGGCCGTACAAGCTACTGGCGAATCATATTTATCCCCTCAGGCATATCTGGACGCGGCCTTTATTGAAAATGCCGGGCGATTCGCTTCCGCGGCGCTCAACACTTCCGGCATTATCTGTCTCATGCTTTCCCTTTTTCTTCTTCTTAGGAAGTATACCGAAAAGGCACTTTATTGCGTAGTCATCATGGCATGTGCAGAAGTGCTTGTTTTTGCCGCCATGAACAGACCGGTTTTTGATATCCGTTCTGTCATGCTCGATGATTTCAAGCGCTTCTACGCGGAGCACCCGGGAGATTATCGTGTCTTGAACCAATTTATCCCCAACATGGCCCTGTCAACGGACTCCAAAGATATAGGCGGGTATTTCCCCGTTGTTCTGAAAAGGTATGCGCAGTTCATTGCCTTTACTCAAGGGACAGACCCGGATCGGACAATGCAGATTACCACGTTTAGGCGTTACCATCCCCTTTTCAGGATGCTGCGATGCCGATATGTAATCATACCCCGGGTCAACGGCGTCTTGATACAGGAGGTGGCGCCGCAGATCCTGCCCCGCCTGCTGCTGATTCAGGATTGGCAAACTCTCTCCCGACGGAACGATATCTTTAAGGAGATGGCCAAAGCAACTTTTGATCCTCTGCGCGTCGTTATCCTGGAGAGCGATCCTGTTCCGCAACCGGAACGGGCATCCACAGCGGGGATGGTTGCCATAGAAGAATCATCCACCGACTCCCTGCGTATCCGGGGCAAGCTTGGCCGGGCAGCAATTCTTTTGATCACCGATTCCTACAGCAGCGGCTGGCGGGTGAGAGCTTTGCCCGGCAGCGTGCAACAAAATTACCGGGTCATGCCTGCCAATTACACCCTGATGGCCATACCGCTCTCGGCAGGAGAGCACCGGCTTATCCTGGAATATAAGCCCCGGGCCTTCCTGATCGGCAAGTGGCTTTCTCTTTTTTCACTGGGGATATACATTATCGTCCTTATCTGCTATTTGAGGACGCTCACAAATACAAAAGGGAAAATGGTCAGTGAAACCGGAAACTATCAGAAACATTGACATCTGGGTGGGAAAGCCGGTCTGCTTCAAGCTTACCTGCCTACGACGCTTCCTGGAAATGTTTTCTCACCATGAGAACCCGCCGCCGCCCGTAAAAAAAATTCTTTTCATCAAGCTCATTGAACAGGGGGCGACGGTGCTGGCCTGCGCCGCCATCCACCGCGCCGTGGCAATGGTGGGACGGGCAAACGTCTTCTTCCTGGTTTTTGAAGAAAACAGCGCCATCCTGGAAATTATGGATCTGGTCCCTCGTGAAAATATCCTGATTATACGCAACGAGGGATTTTGCACCTTTTTCAGCGATCTTGTCAGGAGACTTGGAGCGATTCGCCGGCGGGGCATCGACGCTGTCGTTGATATGGAATTTTTCGCCCGCGCCTCGGCCATCATTGCCTTTCTTACCGGGGCAAAACGACGCGTCGGCCTCCACCGGTTCACAAGCGAGCTCCCCTATCGGGGCGATCTGATGACCCATCGCATCCAGCATAATTCCTATCTGCACACGTCCAGCGCTTATTCATTGCTGGTGGAGGCTCTGGTCATGCCGCCGGGCGAAATTCCCATGCTTAAAAAAACTGTCCCTGCTCTTCTGGAATATCCTCCTTCTTTCCAGGCGCATCGGGAAGAGGTGGAGATTTTCAGACGGGTGCTCCTGCGGGAGGGGCTGGACGTAAAAAAGGGGTACCCGATCGTCCTCTTGAATCCCAACGCCAGCGATATGCTGCCGCTCCGCAAATGGCCCCTGGAAAACTTTCTCTCCCTCGGCACGGCAATCTTAAGAGAATATCCCGAAGCCCGTCTGGCAATCACCGGGGCGCCTGCGGAAAAAGAAGCGTCGGGAGAGCTTTGCTCAAGATGGGCATCGCCTCGGGTCATAAATCTGGCCGGGAAAACCACACTGCGGGAACTGCTCATCCTCTACACCCTGGCCGATGTTCTGGTTACCAATGACAGCGGTCCCGCCCATTTTTCCTCTCTTACGGACATCCACAGCATCGTCCTGTATGGACCGGAAACACCGAAATTATTCGGCGCTCTCAGTCGGAACTCCCACGCCCTCTATGCCAAACTGGCCTGCAGCCCCTGTGTAAATGCCTTTAACCACCGCTTTTCTCCTTGCACCAATAATCTTTGCCTGCAATTAATCTCGCCGGAAGAAGTGTATATGAAGGTGAAAGAGTGCCTGGCCGCCGGTAAAGGCTGTTAATCCGCTCATTTGCCCGGCTTTTTAAATTTTCCCTGTCCCTGCAGTATGAAACGGAGATTTTTCCCGGCCGCCTCATAGTCGGGACGTAAACGCAACGCAGCGGCGAAATGCTGAACGGCCTCTTCCGTTTTTCCCTGTCTGGCCAGGACAATGCCCAGATTGTTGTGCGCCTCGACGAAAGACGGTTTGCTCTGCAGGGATTCCCGGTAACGCTCCTCGGCCTCCTCCAATCTGCCCCGGGCAGATAGAGCCTGTCCTATGTTGAAAAGGGCATCGGCGTATAAGGGTATGATCTTGAGCGCTTCTTCGTACTGCATAATTGCTGCCTCGATTTTCCCTTGTCTGGCCAGAGCCGCCCCCAAATTGTTGTGCGCGAGGTAGTTATTGCTGGTCACTTTTGCGGTATGGCGGAACAGTGTTTCCGCGTTCCGCCAGTATCCCGTCTGCCGCCAGGACAGGTACCCGAGCACAAATAGAATAGCCACTGCCGCCAGGGAAATAACAGCGACTTGAAATCGCCATCTTTTCAATACATCGGGCGCCCCCCAGGCAATAATCACAAAAATACCGATGAGAGGCACATAAGTGTAGCGGTCGGCCATACCCTGGGTTCCCAGTTGGATAAACCCGATAACAGGGGCCATGGCGCCCAGATACCATAACCAGCCCACAGCGGCATAGGGAAAGCGAAGGGAGTATCTCAAGAAGCCAAAAGTAATCGCACCGAGGAAACTCAGCGCTGTCAAGACCGCAAGATATGGCCATTGTCCCGGATGGGGATAAAAAACCGCCAGATTTACCGGCCAAAAGGTTTTACCGAGGTAAACAAAATAGGATACAAGGGCATGGGAAGTACGCATAGTGAGGGGAAATGCCTCCAGCGAGGACAAAGCGCCGGCCCTGGTCTCAGTATAATACACCACAAAAGCAGCAATCGTTGATAAAATCAGCAAAGGGATCTTTTCCATTATCAGCGGAAAAAGGCCTGTTAGTATCCTCGGCCTTACTCCTCCTGTAATGGTTTGGCAATCCGCCTGAGCGGCCTTTAGCAGGACCTGAGCGCGGTCCAGGGGCCAGAAATCCAACAGCAGCAGGACGCAAGGAAGGGTAACCAGCATCGGCTTGGCCATAAGTCCCAGAGAAAAGAACAGTAAAATAAGCAGATAACGTGATACGACGGGGCGCTTAACGTAATATAGGTAAGCCCCCATCGTCAGCAGCCAGAAAAAAGTGCTTAAAACATCTTTACGTTCGGCAATCCAGGCCACCGACTCCACATGCAGAGGATGGAGGGCAAACAGGGCGGCAACAAAAGCGCTGCGCCAGAGGGCGCCGGTCATCATGGAAAAAACAAAAAAAAGGAGGAGGCTGTTCAACATGTGCCAGATGAGGTTTGTCCCATGATAACCGCCGGCATTCCCACCGTACATCTCATGGTCCAGCATCAGGGAAAGCCAGGTAAGGGGATGCCAGAAACCTGCGTCCGTGGCGGTAAAGGCCCATCTGATGCTGGAAAGGGTGAGGCCGGCTTGCACGTGTCGGTTGCCGGCAACGTAGGCGTCATCGTCGTAATGGACAAAATCAAAATCCCTTACCTGATCAAAAATGAGCAGGTTAATGATGATCAGCGTGATAGAAATCACCAAAGCAGCCCGTTTTTTATCATTAATCAGTGATTCATTCAAGGGAGACGCCTTCCGTTCCGACTTAAGCCGGAGGGCATTAAGTACAGCGTTCGTAAAATTGTCAAGATGCCGGGAACATTGTTTTATTCATATGTTGAGCACAAAAAAGGGGCAAGGAAAACTTTCTTCCTCACCCCTTGGGAAAAACAGTCAGACAACGCTGTTAGGGAGTAATCGCGCCCTGATTGTCTACTGTATAGGTGACATCACCTGACGAATGTACGCTTGTTAAGGTGAGACCGCTCATGGTCCCGGCGGAAACCGCCAAGCCGACGCCTACTGTCGGCTTGTACCCGTAAGAGGTCAACAGGCCCGCGGTAACTGTCGAAGCAGGCGAATCACTGAAAAAAGCCTGGGAGGCCGTGTAGGCATTCTTCGCATCAGCTTTAGCAGAGGAGTTGTACCCTCTTTTTCTATACTGGGTAAACTGCGGGATGGCGATGGCCGCCAGAATGCCTATGATCGCGATAACGATCATCAGTTCAATCAACGTAAAACCTTTTTCGCTTCTTTTCTTATAAAATGCACTAATCATAACATTTCCTCCTTCTATTTAATCGTAAGTTTTTTTCCTGAATCTTAAAAACTCTCCTCTCATGTTTTGCCTATGCAACCACCTCCTTTTTCCTTCTATATTTCTGACTTTTCATGTCTTTTTTCATGCATGATATCCGATATCGCTTTTGCAACCTAACTACTTTGGCAGAAAAAATTAACATTGAATAAGCAACCACCATGCCAAGTAAACCATTATTTTTTGCCAAAGTTGGCTCTGCATAGCTTAATTATTTCTGATATTAAGGTTTTATCAATTTTAATAGGGAAACGTTCCTGACCTGCCGACCTCAAAATGCCCGAGAAAAACGGTAAATCTCCCCTTTTTGCCGTTTTTTTCACAGGATATTCCCTCCCTAATTTGTTATATTGACGTCCGGCAAAAAATTGTATACACACAGAAGCAACTACTCAGGTAGATAGACTGTAGGCTGAAGGCTGTTAGTCACTTCGTCGGCCAATGCAAACGCTCTGAGCTTCGTATGGTCGCGCATGATTTCATCTTACAGGCTAACTGCCTACAGCCTAAACGCCTGAACGGAGGCCTCATGTATGAAGTGACCATAACCAGATCTTTTTCTGCAGCCCATGTGCTGAAGGATATAGGGGGCAAGTGCGAGGAGTTGCACGGTCACAACTTTGACGTGGAAGTCTCCCTTGCGGCTGTTGATTTGAACAAGGAAGGATTGTTGATTGACTTTCGTATTTTGAAGGAGTGGACCGACGAAATACTCGACGGTCTCGATCATAAACATCTGAACGACCTGCCATATTTTAAGGATAATAATCCATCGGCGGAAAACCTTGCCAGATTCATTTATGACCGGATCAGCGATAAAGTAAAACTGAAAAATATTGTCGTGTCCCGTGTTACCGTATGGGAGTCGGAAAAGGCGAGGGCTTCATATCGTGGTAAATTGTAAATGATCGATATTCAGAACCAGAAAGATGATAGAAACTTAGACATAAAAAAGGTCGGGGTAAAAGGGATCAAGTACCCCATTAGCGTCCTTGACCGCGCCAGCGGCGCCCAGCATGTAAACGCAACTATAGGCATGTATGTTAACCTGCCCCGTCGCTTCAAGGGAACTCACATGAGCCGCTTCGTGGAAATCCTGAACGAATACCGGGGAGAGATAAACATCAAAAACCTGCAACTGATCCTGGAAAAGGTAAGGGAAAAACTCCGCGCCGAATCGGCCCAAATGGAAATCGAGTTCCCCTACTTCATCGAAAAAACGGCCCCCGTTTCCAAGGCAAAAAGCCTGATGGAATATAGCTGCCGGTTCTGGGGCAAAAACCGGGCGGGTAAAACGGACATCCTTGTCGGCGTTGTCGTGCCCGTCACTACCGTCTGTCCATGTTCCAAAGAGATCTGCAACGCCGGCGCCCACAGCCAGAGAAGCATGGTGGATGTCAAGGTAAGATTCAGAAAGTTTTTCTGGATAGAAGACCTTATCAGCACGGTAGAAAATTCCGCCAGCGGTGAGGTGTATTCCCTTTTAAAGCGGGTGGACGAAAAATACGTGACGGAAAGGGGATATGAAAACCCGATGTTTGTCGAGGATGTGGTGAGAAACGTTGCCGAAAGCTTGAACATTATTAATAATTTCACCTGGTACAGCGTGGAGGCGGAAAACTACGAAAGCATCCACAACCATAGCGCTTATGCCTACTTGGAAAAAGAGCCGGTTTGATGAAACAAATCAAAAATGAAGAATTTTTCAATATTTACCGTCATGGATTCATAAGAGTAGCCCTTTGCGTGCCCGAGATCAAGGTTGCCGATACTTTCTTCAATGCTGAAAGCATCTTATGCCTGGCCCAGGAAGCTGCCATTAGAAAGTCAATTTTTGCCCTTTTCCCTGAACTCAGTCTTTCGGCTTATTCAAACGAAGACCTTTTTCATCAGGACGCCCTGCTGCGGAGCGTTCTCAAGGCTATCTCCTGGGTTATCGAAACCACTAAAAACATTAATCTTATATTTGTCATAGGCGCACCTCTACAGGTGGATTTTCGCTTATTCAACTGCGGTGTCGTCCTTTACAGGGGACGCATCCTCGGTGTCGCAGTCAAATCGTATCTTCCCAACTACCGTGAATTTTATGAAGGCCGTCAATTCAGCCCAGCCGAGGAAGCGCTCTCGAAGGAAATCACCCTCTGCGGGCAGGAACATGTTCCCTTCGGCGCCGATATCATTTTTGAAGTGAAAAACCATCCTTACTTCAGATTTTTTATCGAGATGTGCGAGGATGTCTGGGTGCCCATACCTCCTTCAAGTTACGCTGCCCTGGCGGGGGCAACAGTAATAGGCAATCTCTCCGCCTCCAATATCACCATCGGTAAATCGGACTACCGCCGCAACCTGGCGGGCACCCAATCGGCGCGCTGCCTTGCCGCCTATCTCTATACCGCCGCCGGGCCGGGGGAATCCACCACCGATCTGGCCTGGGACGGCCATGCCATGATCTACGAGAACGGCAATCTTCTGGGAGAGTCGGAACGTTTTCTGCAGCGGCCCCAGGTAGTCTGCGCTGATTTAGATCTGGAAAGCCTGGCCCAGGACAGGATGCGCATGACCACCTTCGGCCGGAACGCGTTTAACCATAAAGAAAAACTGGCCGCCTTCCGGCATGTGTCTTTTACTGTTGATTTTCCCGGGGGAGAAATCCTGCTTGAGCGTGAATACCCCCGTTTCCCCTACATACCTGCCGATCCCGCCCTGCGTGATCAGCGCTGCTACGAAGCATACAATATACAGGTGCAGGGACTGTCCAAGCGGTTACAATCGTCGGGGATCAATAATTTGATCATCGGCGTATCGGGAGGCTTGGATTCCACCCAGGCGCTCATCGTCGCGGCGCGCACGATGGACCTTCTCAATCTCCCCCGTTCCAACATCAAGGCCTACACCATGCCCGGTTTTGCCACGACGGATAAGACTTATAAGAACGCCGTGAAGTTGATGGAGTCATTGGGCGTAGAGGCAAACGAGATAGACATTAAACCCGGTTCCTTGCAAATGCTGAAAGATATCGGCCACCCCTTTGCACGGGGAGAAAAACTCTACGATATTACCTTTGAAAACGTCCAGGCTGGTGAGCGCACCTCCCACCTCTTTCGCCTGGCCAATATGAGAGACGCCATCGTTGTCGGCACGGGAGACTTAAGCGAACTGGCGCTGGGATGGTGCACCTACGGCGTAGGGGATCATATGTCTCACTACAATGTAAATGTCAGTGTGCCCAAGACGCTTATTCAACATCTGATACGCTGGGTCGCAAGAACAGTCGTCTTTTCCCGGGAAACATCGGAAATATTGTTCGATATCCTGGAAACGGAAATAACTCCCGAACTTGTCCCCGGCAAAAGAAAAGATATTCCGACTCAAAAAACGGAAGCCCTTGTAGGTCCTTACGAACTGCATGATTTTACTACCTTCTATATCACCCGTTTCGGTTTCCTTCCGACCAAGATCGCCTTCATGGCCTACTG
>DATESZ010000179.1:0-11847 GCA_035283845.1 Syntrophales bacterium
GCTTCCCGAAGGAAAGCTGGAAAAACTGGAAGCGCTGGAGCAACTCAGGGCGCTGGAACATGGATACCGGATCAAGGTCGTGGAGACATTGCATGATTCCGTGGAAGTCGATACCCCGGAGGAACTTGCACGGGTAAGCGACATCGTTATGAAAAGATAAACAACCGGAACGGGCCGGGGCATCTTATGAGCGTTCCGGGAAAATAAGACGATCATCATGGTAGTACAAAAAAGGCGGCGTGGTTGGAGGTAAAAACCGGGGGATCGCGTTTCAAGATTGTCGAAACAGCTACGTGTCGTTTGAATTCATTTTCCAGGAACTGCCGCACCAGTTTTCTTTCCCAGCCGCGGGGATGCTTAAAGCCGGTATAGAGGGACAGGTCGCCCGCATAGAATTGTTCCGTTTCATAATTACCTGCTTCGGGCCCGCATGAGGGCATGTTGAAAATGGCGAGGTTCAGAAAAGTGATCTCCCCCCGGTGTCTGACGACAAAATCAAGGGTCTGCCGCGCTTCCGCAATAGTTTCCGCCGGGGAGCCGAAGAGCAGATAGACGTACGTGGCAATGCCTGCTTTTTTCAAGCTTTTCAACACCTGCGACGCCATGTCGATTTCTATACCCTTGTTCATGGCATTGAGCACCCCCTGATCTCCAGATTCCAGACCAAGTTTGAGCATTACGCATCCGGAGCGTTTCAGCGCCCTGCAAAAATCACCGTCCGTCAAATCCCGGCCGATCCTCGCGAATCCGTACCAGGGCGCCCCGGGTGATTTTTCCGCGAGAGCGCGCAAGAGCGCAGGACTGATAGCGTTGTCAAGCAGGTGTATCAGGACGGGAGCCCGTTCGGCTATCAGGCCCTTCAGGTCGGCCATTACCTGTTCAACAGGGATGGGACGATAGGGATCGCCTTCGGCCGTTTCCGGACAGAAGGAACATTTGCCCCAGTAACATCCGCTTGCAGCGCTGTAGGGAAGAATGAATCCCGGCGCCAGATAATCCTGAAGAGGCAATGGGCGGTAATCCGGACGGCTCTGCTCCCTTTCTATCCGTTTTCTGCCAAGCAAATCGAGCAAGGGTTGCTCTCCCGGCCCCGCGACGAGGCGGTCTGCAAGGCCGCCAAAGGGGTTTTTCCAGCCGGGCCTTCGCATCCATGAACTCACCAACCCCCCTCCCAAAACCACCTTCATTTCCGGATATTCCGCCCTGATATAGCCGATCAGGGAAAAGGCGCACAACGCCTGGCCCAAATAAATCAGGGAAATTCCCACCATGCCCGTCTTCCCCTTCTCAAGGATTGAAGGCAACCGTTTCCTGAAAAAAGGGTAAAAGGGGTTTTCCTGAGGATTTGCGGCCGCATGGATCAGGTCAGCGCTCCTTACCGGAGACATTTCATCATGTTTATAATCTGCCAGCCCTACAGTTACACCATCCGCTCCGGCGGAAACGGCAAAGACGCGCTGCACGTCTCTGACTGCCCGCGCATAATGTTCAGGAAATTGATAGGTTTTCGTGTTTTTCAGCGAGGCCATATGTTCCGGCAGACGGCGGACTGCCCGGCGACTCCAGGTATCCGACGCATCAACGGGCTGCCGCAGAAGATAGAGAAGACCTTCGATATTCGCATCTAGGATATGGCAAGGTATCCCCTGCCGGTTTAACGCGCCGGCAAGTCTCGCGACGCCGGCCGGAGGCTCGCAGGGCTTTGTCACAGGAGGGTGGATAAGAATCAAGAGAATACCTTTAGAAAATATTGTTCCTGCGTGTATAATAAATTCAATATGTCAACGTTGCGAATAAGCGGCATCGGCTGGAGCTGGTTGGTGAACAATGCCCTCTTCCAATTGCCCGAGTCTTCACTATTTCATGGTTGTGTCATGTCAACCTTGAAATGTCATTTCGACCGCAGGGAGAAATCTAAGATTTCTCAGTCGTGAAGCCTCCTTAGAAATGACAGAGTATCGTTGACATGACAGTAGTGTAAAGTAGGACTTTTTTCTTCAATTACCATTGGTCTCTAAGAAAAGCACTTTCAAATAGATATTTTCTTGCCTAGCTCTACCCAAAATGAACTTAAGACTGCACCGAAGTACTTTACATCGTCGATATCCAGAATCTCTGCCTCGTCACAAGAATTATTCAAATAATTCAGGTCCAAGTCGCACAACAAGGCGAGCATGCGGTAGTATCTGCTATTGCTCTTTACTAATTCTATAGCGGAAGGCCCTGAACCATGTTTGATAGTATTTACTATGAGCCTTAATAAGTTAACTTCAGGGAATATTGTTTCTTCTGCGCCCCAAAATATTAGAAGCGATTTCAATTTATCATAGTTATATTCTTGTATATTTTGTTCTGTCACTATCTTATTTTTTTGGTCCGCCACGGGATAGTATCGTAACATGCGCCTGCATAAATCCCTAATATCACGCTCCCACAAATGATAAAGTGCCGTCAATACGGCAGAATATATGCCGCCGCTCAGCAACAAATACTCATCAGCCAAGGAAGACTCGAAATCCCTTGCATAATCGTAGATTTCCTCTGCTTCTACTGCTTCCCCCCTACTTGAAGCAGCTCTTTTTGAAAATCAGACAATTCTTTTGAAAAACTTTTGTCCAGTTCCATCCGCTTGAGGAGAGCTAAGATTCTTTTCACAAACGACTGAGAACGCTTCTGGTATAGGCTGATTATACTGTATTTGTTCATCTATCCTTCTTGAGTACGCAGCCTTCTCCGCAGTAGTAATCTCTGCCTACACCTCCCCCGCCGTTACCACCACGTCAAAATTGACGCCGAGTTCCTCAAAGTGCCGGCGGCCGCAGCGGATCTTTTCGGCTTCGGTATTGCATAGTTTTTCGAAGTCCTTTGTGCTTTTCGTTTCCCGCACCAGATATAAGACCGTGTCGTCATGCTTCAGGATGGCCCAGTCGGGATTGTATTCGCCGATGGGCGTTTCCACCTTAAACCAGCCGGGCAGTTTGACGAAGAGTTTGATGTCTTCCCGTCTGTCCAGTTCCTCGGCAAACTTCCTCTCGATCTCGGAATCGTAAACCACGGCGTCATAGACCGACTTCTTCACCTCCAGGCGGTTCGTCAGGTAGCTGATGATTTCCTTGTCCTCGAAGAGCCGCATGCTGTATTCCTGGTCGGAGATTTTTTCGTATTTGATGCCGTCGATCATCAGCCGGTGCAGTTCCCTTTTGAGAATGCTGACCACGGCGTCCATGAAGCGCTGGGGATTGACGGCGAATTCGGCCAGCCGGCCCGATTCGATCAGGATCCGGGCAATGGTGGAGCGCGTCAGCTCTGTTTCCTTTTGGATGTAAGCGATAATGTCGGGCAGCACGCCGGCAAAGGCAATGTCCGTAATCGAACTTCTGATCTCGGCGGTATCGATGCCCTTGTAAGCCGTATTGAGAAGCGCCTCACGGTAGGAAATGCGGATCGGCTCGATTGTTTCTATCTTCCCTATGGCTTCGACGGCGCGGGCGGTCAGTACCTCCGTGGAATATTCCACGGAATAGGTGGTCTTCAACTTGATGCGGTCCCAAAGCTTCTTGAAATCCTCATCCAGAAAAACCTGTTTGTTGATCCGCAAGGGACGCTCATCCTCGTCCTTCTTGATATGCCGTTCCACGCGCCATGACTCCATGACCTCTAGCACCTTTGGTTCCACATCCTGGAACTCCTCACCAATCGAAAACACGAATCCCGGTCCCGGTTTGAAGGCAGAAGTTATGCGGCCGTCGCCGTCGAGGTAGCCCTTTTCGCGGGCAGTGTTCCAGATCTTCTCGGAAGCCTCCCTCCCCAGCAATGATTCTTCGCCGTTCACGACGCGCATAATCCGGGCAAAGCCGGTTATCGGAATCTTCCCGAAGGTAACGCCGCAATCCTCCTCGTATTCCCTTTGGAGGGTCCGGGCAAAGTCCTCATAGCTTTCGTTGGCGACGACGGTCAGCTTGTTGAGGTTTTCATCAAAGACCCGCTCGCCGTTCTGATTGACTGGAAGTCGGAGCCCCCGGCCGATTTCCTGACGCTTCTTCAGGATGGAAGCCGTCTCGTTCAGGGTACAGATCTGGAAGACATTGGGGTTGTCCCATCCCTCCCGCAGGGCGGAATGGCTGAAGATGAAGCGGAGCGGTTCGTCCAGGGAAAGGAGCTGCTCCTTGTTGCGCATGATCTTGGTGTAAGTGTCCTCATCAGCCTCAGAGTTGCCCCGCGTATCCTTCAGGACGCCCTTCTTGTCCTGGGAGAAGTAGCCGTCATGAAGCTTATCGACTGGATACAACAAAAGGCCCTGAAAACGCGGCTGGGCGATCAGTTCGTTGTAGTGCTCCTCAAACCATTGGGCAAACTTCCCTTTGACGGGCTTCCCCCCTTCATCATAGGCTCGGTAGTTGGCCACCCGGTCGATGAAGAATAGGGACAGGACCTTGATCCCTTTGTCCCTGCACTGAAGTTCCTTTTCCAGATGTTTGCGGATGGTATTTCTGATCTGAACCTTCATCAGGTCTTCCCGGATGCCGCCCTGTTCCTCGCCGAGGCGCAGGATCCGGCCGTTGCTGAAGCCGACGAATTCGCTGCCCGGTTCGGCGCTGATCTCCGCGACGACGTAGCCGTCCCGGTAGGCCTCCCGCTCATTGGATAAGATAAACAGATCGGCCCTCTGTTTCACCTTGACTGTCTTTTCCCGGACGCCGCCTGGCTTGTTTTCATGGATGGTGACTTTGGCGTAGATTCCCTTGGTATTGTCTACTTCCACCAGTTTGGCGTAAGCGGCATTGAAGGTGTTGGCGCCTTTCGCCTCCGCCACGACGATCTGTTTAACCAGCCTCATCTCATAGGCCTTGATGGGGTCCAGCTTGTAAACGTGATTATAGAGGTTGCGGTGTGTCGCCGAATATCGCAGGGTGTAGAGGGGATTCAGGGTCTTGATGGCCTCCTGGGCCTTGGGTGTATTATCAACGCTCTGGGGTTCGTCAATGATCACGATAGGGTTGGTGGCCGTGATGAACTCGATAGGCTGCCGGCCTGAAAGCTTGTCGTTCTCCTTGAAGATGACATTGCTCTTCCGCTCATCATCGGTACCCGTGAAATTCTTACGGAAGGCGTCGATGTTGATGACCATGATCTGGATCGAGTTGCTCACGGCAAATTGCCGGAGCCGGTTGATCTTCTGGGAATCATAGACGAAATACTCGTACTCGATGTTGTTGAAGAGGGCCTTGAAGTGTTCTTTCGTGATCTCCAGGTTCTTCAGGACGCCTTCGCGGATCGCCACGCTGGGCACGACAATGACATATTTCTTGAAGCCGTACTTGCGGCTGAGTTCAAAAATCGTCCGCAGATAGACATAGGTTTTTCCCGTTCCCGTTTCCATCTCCACGCTGAAATGATAGCCCTGCAGGGCCGGGGTCAGATCGATAGCGTTGATGTCCTGAATCCCGTGGACATTCGCCAGAATGGTTTCATCGTTGAGGAGCAACTGGTTTCCCATCCCCAGTTCCGTTTGTACCTGCCCGCTCAACACGCCTTCATAGGATGTTTCGAAGCGGATTTCAAAATCACCCTGATGCAGGGGCTGGCCGTCGAAGATGTCCACGACGGCGTTGACGGCGTCGATCTGGAACTGTTGCTGGGCGTCGAACTGGAGCTTCATGGCTATACCGTTCTTCCAAAAAACATTATTACACCGACTTTCTATGAGGTCATTTCGATTTTTTCTATGTCATTTCGAGCGAAGCGAGAAATCTTACAACCCTTCGCCCAAGTCCTGCCATTCAGGATTAAGCTGGTTCACAAGCTGATTCATCTTCTGTCTTCGCCATTTCTTTATTTCCTTTTCTCTGGCTATGGCTGCATGAATATCCTGCGTTTCTTCAATCTGTTAGGCTGCCACTGGCGTCAGGCTGAATACACGGGCACGCCGGGAAGCGGCCCGGAGGTCGCCATCCTTCAGAGCTTTGCGAACATCATCGAGTTTATAGGCGTCTTCCCGTGACAGATAGGGAGACCAGTCATCTTCCGTCTCGATCAGTTCAACATCCACTTCGGCGATGTATCGCCCCTCGCGGATCAATTTTGAATGAACTCTCTTCTTCATTTATTTCTCCTTGTGTAATTATCTATCCAGCGATCAGGGTCAGGCCGATAGGCCGTGACCAAAACCGCCGGAGAATCTTTCCCCTTCGGGATTCCCCAGACGACATGAATCGGCTCTCCTTGATTGTCTTTTTGCAAAACCAGCACGCAGGGGCCTTTTGGGTATTGCGGATAATCCTCGATAATCATTCCCTCACCGATCCCGGCAATCACATCGTGCGCATAGATGCCGTCCTCAATCATCTCGTCGTATCCATGATCCGATATGCGGACCTCGCCACGATGAAAAACCAACTCAATAATACGTTCAAATGCTTCACTCATAAAACCAAGTTACCTTTTATAGGCTCTTGCTGTCAAACGGTTCTGAAGACAATTTTCCTTGTCTTCATGATCTGCACGGCATTGGTCTTGAGCTGGTCGTTACTTTTGAAACCTTCGTCCAGGCAGACGATGCGCATCGGTTTCTTCTCAGCCATTGCCTTGATGACCCCCGGCGTCAGATCTTTTTCCAGGCAGATGAACATGGAGCCGTCGTCAATGCTGAAGACGGTATTTTCGGCCAGGGTGACCTGTTCATTCTTTGTGGTCAGAGGGAAACCCGATTTCAGAAGGATTTCGTAAAGGATATCCTCCTGAGAGCTTTTTGGGTTGATGTGCTCGACAAAGAGGGCAATCTGCTTTTCGATGGTATCCTTGTCCTTGGCGACTTCTCCGTTCCAGAGCTTGAAATTGGAAGGCTTAAGCTTGAAGACCTTGAAGCCCAGATCTGGGTGCGACTTGTCGCCGGAAAACAAGTCCTTTTTCTTTTCATGTTCCCCTTTGATTTTCTTGATGACCCGGCGGATACGTTCTTTGCCAATGTCGGCGATGGTCTTGAAACCGGCTCTGTGGGCTTCGGAATTCTCGTCAGCGGGTTCAGGCAATTGCACCATGATGAACTTGCGATTGCCGCCGTCTTCTTTGTTCAAGTCGAGGATGGCATGTGCAGCCGGGCAGGAGCCTGAAAAGAAGTCTAGAACAATAGCGTCTTTGTCAGCAACCAAGTCGAGTAAAGGCTTTAGAAGTCCTGTTGGCTTAGGGAATGGAAAAATCTGTGCATCACCAAATAAGTCTATAATTTCGTTCGTCCCATGTTGTGTGAATACATTATCAATGATTGAAAACGCCTTACTTTTCCGAACTTCTCCATTCTCATCCCTAAGGTATTGTTTTGTATGAACTGACCAATTACCATCTTTATCTCGTAGAAAAGCCAGTTCTCCTTTTGATGACGCCTGTGCCACTCTATCCTTGGACCACAGCCACTGGCGCTTGGGCATGATTTCTGTGCCATCAGGTGCATTTATAGGAAATACCAAATTCTTTCTTTCGCCCATGCTCTTTGTTGCCTCGAGTGGATGTGTTCTATATGGGCCACGCGTATCACTATGCTCATCTTTTTGCGTATAGTAGCGTTCTATCGTAGCTTGTGAATAAGGCACAAAAAGTTCGCCTATTGATTCAATATCTCTTGCATAAACGAGAATATACTCATGAACGGACACCAGATGCTTTTCTTTGGCACCACCCCCGTAACGCTTCTTCCAGATGATTTGTTCTATAAAGTTGGCCTCTCCAAGAATCTCATCACACAACTTCCGAAGGTTAGCAACTTCATGGTCATCAATACTAATAAAAATAATGCCATCTTCCCTCAGTAAGTTTCTTGCCAAGAACAGCCGCGGATACATCATGTTCATCCATTTAGAATGAAATCTGCCGTCCGCTTCCGTGTTCGTGGAGTATTTCCGGCCCTCATCGTCGATCTGCATCGTATAGCGGAGATAGGTGTCCAGACTTTCGCTGTAATCATCGGGGTAGATGAAGTCGTTGCCCGTGTTGTAAGGGGGATCGATGTAGATCATCTTGATCGTGCCGAAGTAGGACTTTTGGAGAAGCTTTAAAACCTCCAGATTATCGCCTTCGATGAAAAGATTTCCCGTGGTGTTGAAATCTACGGATTCCCCGCGGTCAGGAGTGAGTGTGGCGATGCTCGGCTGCTGGATGATCTTGAAGCAGTCGGCCTTCCCCGGCCAGTTCATCCCGTAGCGTTCCTTTCCCGGATCCACCATTTCTCCCAGGGTCAGCTTGAGCCGTTCAAAGTCGATCTTCCGGCCTTCCGTAAAAACCTCCGGGAAAAAGGCTTTGAGCTGCTCCCGCTTTTCCTCAACGATATCCATTGATTTCAGATCAAGTTTTTTAATTTCCATCTTTTTCTCCGTGGGACAGTGAGCCATTGATAAAAGTCACGAATTTACTTCCCAACTAAAATATGTCGGCTGGTTTCTGAATATGCGAGGAACAGCAATTCCTTGTTGCCTCACTTTAGTTTCCGCCAGGCTTCAGCTTTGATTAAATCGTAAATGTTTTTCATGGGCGTTTTGTTTTCTTTGGCCAGCTTGCGGCAATCTTCGTATTCGGGAGCTACGTTGCAAATCTTCCCCTGCCTGCGGCCGATTTTTACCCTCGCCTGCCCCAGGCCGGTTTCCATGGTAATTATTTCGGAGGGCAGCATGTGCTTGGTCACGGGATACACCCTGACGCCCAAGGTGGTGGTTTCGGCAAAGATCAGCTCCCGGAACGCATCCAGGTCTTCGGGCCGCATCAGCACGGATAACGTAACGGCGGGCCGGTTTTTCTTCATCTGGATCGTCTGCAGGAAAACATCCATGGCGCCCGCCTCCAGCAATCGGGAAATCAGGTAATCATAAAATTCTGGGTTCATGTCATCGATATTGGCCTCCATCATCAAGGCCGGGGCCTCATGAAAGCCGCCTTCGGTTTCCGCGGATAAGGCTGAGGCGGCTCCCGTTACTTTCTCACCAATGGTCAGGCGCAGCAGGTTGGGAATGGCAAGATCGTAGTTGCCGGCGCCATAACCGCTATTGATAACATTTAGCGGCGGCATATTCCCGAAAGCGCGGCAGCAGGCCGTAAGAATCGCCGCCCCCGTGGGGGTAAGGAGCTCCCTTTCCACCCCCCGCGAGTATACGGGCACGCCCCGGAGCAGTTCCATCGTGGCGGGGAGGGGAACAGGCATTACTCCGTGAGCTGTTTCGATCACGCCGCCCCCCATATGTACCGGCGAGGCGTAGATCTCCTCTATTCCTAAGCGCCAGAACCCGATCGCGGCGCCCACCACGTCCACAATGGCATCCACCGCCCCGACTTCGTGGAAGATGATTTCCTCGACCGACTTGTCATGCGCCTTGGCCTCCGCCTCGGCCAGACGGGTAAAAATTCCGATGCTTCGTTGCTGAACAAGGGCCGGCAGACCGCTTTGATCTATGATAGCTTTTATATCCCCGAGGCGGCGATGGGTTTGTTTATCTTCAACAAGAACATCCACCTTCGTGCCTCGAATGCCCTGTTTCGTCACCCTGCTCACTTCCAGACGGAAACTCCGGAGGGGAAGGGGAAGCTTTGCCAAATCCGCCTTCAGTTGCTCCAGAGAAAGGCCGGCATCAAGCAGGGCGCCCAGGATCATATCGCCGGAGGCGCCGGCGAAGCAGTGAAAATAGGCGATCTTCATAGAGAGTGTTCCCCCAGAAGGTTTATCAGGCCGGCCTGGTAACCGGCGCCAAAACCATTGTCAATATTGACCACCGATACACCGCAGGAGCAACTGTTCAACATGGCAAGCAGCGCGGCCAGGCCTCCAAAACTGGCGCCGTAACCGACGCTCGTCGGAACGGCAATTACCGGCTTGTCCACCATGCCGCCGACGACGCTTGGCAGAGCGCCTTCCATGCCGGCAACAACGATCAGCACCCGTGCGGCCATCAACTGATCCCGGTAATGAAAAAGGCGATGGATGCCCGCCACCCCGGCATCGTAGATGCGTTTCACCCCGTTGCCCATCGCCTCGGCCGTAAGCGCCGCCTCTTCCGCCACAGGCATATCAGACGTGCCGGCGCTCAGAACCACGATGCAGCCGCGTTTTTCCTGATTACCGCGTCTGATAATCACCAACCGGGCAATATCATGGTACTCGGCGCCGGCAACTTCCGCCGCAACCGCTTCATAAACTTCCCGGCCGGCCCTGGTCGCCAGAATATTACGATCTGCCTTCTCCGCTAAATTCCGCACAATGGCTGTTATCTGCTCCGTTGTTTTTCCCCCACAATAGACTACCTCCGGGAAACCTCGCCGCAGTTCGCGATGAGAATCTATCTTGGCAAACCCCAGGTCGTCAAAAGGCAACTTCTTCAACGCGGCCACGCCATCATCTATTCCGACTCTATTTTCCTGTATGCCAAGGAGGATTTCCCGTAATCGCTTTTCGTTCATAATGCCCTCGTATTCTTCAAGAGGTGGCTCCGGTAAAAAGCCATTTCGGCAATAGAGGCTTGCAGATCATAGTAAGCATCGTGACGGGTTCCCAAAACGGGCAGAACCGCCTCCGGAAAATACCCGCGTATCATTTCCTGATCTTCTTTCGCAAACTCTTTATCACTATAAAGCCGCTTCCATTCTAACTTGAAGGCGGTTACATCCAGGTGGCGGTAGTGCAGGCGGCCCAGGAAGCGAGGGAGAAAGCGGCGAATCAGCCACCAGTCCGCGTGGATGCTGTTGCCGGCCAGCACCGGTCGTTGGTCTTCACGCTCCGCTGGGGGACCGACAACGGCGTCTACATAGGCGGCAAGGCGGTTGTCAGCTTCCGCGATATCCACCGCCAAACCGGACCGGCATGCTCTAACCAGCTCCGGAATATTATCTTCGACCCAGGGGCTAAGTTTCTCGCCTGCCGGCAGCCTGATGGGCAGTATTATATCATGCTCCGGCGGAACAACGCGCCGCAATGAAGCATCCGTAATCAGTCCGGCTACTTGAAGCAGTCGCGCCCTTTCCAGTTCCAGGTCTGAATATTCCGTGTCGAACCAGACATAAAAATCGCATGCCTGGCCCCGATGTCCTGTGATTGTTGTCATGCCGTCCTCTCAAGGTTTAGTTCGCAACTTGCGAAAGGCCATCGTTCCATTTCCGCGAAGTCTAACAGAATTCAACTCTTTTTCAATGACAAAATAACGATGACAAAATAACGATTTAAGCGTACTTGTCGAAAATTGATTACCAAACAATAGATTATCAAGGCAATCCAGCTTTTGTGCTGGTTCCCTGGGACGACTTCAAGCGTATCCGTCCCTTGCTGCACGGCGACAATATCCGCTCCACTGGTATACCTCAAGCGGTTGTCGAAGCACATATCCTACGGGCAGTACCTATGATCCGGGCATGGCGTGAGCACATCGGAATTACGCAAAGAGAGCTTGCTGCCCGTATTGGTGTGAGTCAAGCCGCTATAGCAAAATTAGAAAAGCCCAACGCGAAACCGCGTCGCGCTACCCTTGAAAAGATTGCTGAAGCGCTTGGGATATCCATTGATAATCTTGATGTTTAACTGTGCTTCCTGTAAGGTAGCATAGGGCAATTTTTGTAGGAATCCAAACTTTCAGATGATATTCTTTGTTAGACTAAAGTCCGTACTTGATATAACCAAAAAGAGCGCATAGAATACATATCACTCTCGCCAAATGTAAAGGAGGTATTTCGTGAATCCAGAGAAACTCATGGATGATTTAATGAAAGAATTAGATGTTGCATTAAAAGCCATGTCAAAGGCCAAAACAGTTGAAGAAAGAGTAGCGCACAGCCAAATAGTTAAAAATTTGTCTGAATCACTGGGAGTTTTCCTTAACGCTG
>DATESZ010000180.1:0-3759 GCA_035283845.1 Syntrophales bacterium
GTATAAATTACTTCCATACCGGCGTCTCTCAGGGCTCGTGCAACGACCTTGGCCCCTCTGTCATGACCATCCAGACCGGGCTTTGCGATCAGCACTCTAATCTTCCGCGACATAAATCCTCCCCAAAGATGCAAATATCACTGATTCATTCTGACTCCTGAATTCTGGCTGCTGGCTCCTTAAGTAGTTATGTTTCCTTATGTTCTCCAAACACCTCTCTCAATGTGTCTGAAATTTCGCCTACAGTAGCATATACCCTCACTGCATCCAGAATAGGCGGCATCACATTGCCTGATCCCCCGGCCACCTTCTTTAAGGCAGCCAATGCACTCCGCACTTTCTGACTCTCCCTCTCTTTTTTAATTTTCGATAGTTTTTCCTTCTGGTATATTTCCGACTCGATTTGTATACGCAGAATATCTTTCAGGGGCTCCTCATCTTCTTGAAATTTGTTGACGCCCACGATGACCCTCTTTTTCGATTCAATCTCCTTCTGGTATTGATAGGCGCTGTCAGCAATCTCTCGTTGTATGAAACCTGCCCCGATTGCCTTGACCGCGCCTCCCATCCCATCAATTTTTGTAATATACTCCATCGCTTTCTTTTCAATGTCATTCGTCAAGGCCTCTATTGCATATGATCCGGCCATAGGATCGATGGTATCGGCGACGCCGCTTTCATAGGCAATGATCTGCTGGGTCCTCAGCGCGATGTGAACGGAATCCTCGGAAGGCAGGGCGAACGCCTCGTCCCGTGAATTGGTGTGAAGCGATTGCGTACCGCCCAGAACTGCGGCCAACGCCTGGAAGGCAACCCTTACGATATTGTTGTCAGGTTGTTGATAGGTCAGGGCGCTGCCGGCAGTTTGGGTATGGAAACGCATGATACAGGATTCATCATTTTGGGCCTTAAAACGCTCTCGCATGATCTTGGCCCAGAGCCTCCGAGCCGCCCGGAATTTGGCAATCTCTTCGAGAAAGTTGTTATGGGCATTGAAAAAGAAGGAAAGTCTGGAAGCGAAAGAATCAACATTCAGACCGGCACGGATGGCTGCTTCGACATAGGCGATGCCATTGGCCAGGGTAAAGGCGACCTCCTGCACGGCAGTAGAGCCGGCCTCTCGCATGTGATACCCGCTGATGCTGATGCTGTTCCAGCGAGGCACATGTTCTTTGCAGAAGGCAAAAATATCCGTGGTAATCCGCATTGATTCGAGAGGTGGGAAGATGTACGTTCCCCGCGCCGCATATTCCTTCAAGATATCATTCTGGATGGTCCCCTGCAGGACTTCCGCCCTGGCCCCCTGCTTTTCAGCCACGGCTATATACATGGTCATAATGACAGCGGCGGTGGAGCTGATTGTCATGGACGTTGAGACCTTGTCGAGGGGGATTCCATCGAAAAGGATCTCCATGTCTTTCAAGGTATCGATGGCGACGCCTGATTTGCCTACTTCTCCGTCGGCAAGGGGATGGTCTGAATCATACCCGATCTGAGTAGGAAGGTCGAAAGCCACGCTTAGCCCTGTTTGTCCATGATCGAGGAGATACTTGTACCGTTTATTAGTCTCTTCGGCTGTAGCAAACCCCGCATACTGGCGCATCGTCCAGAATCTACCTCGATACATGGTCGGTTGGGCGCCGCGAGTAAAGGGATACTCGCCGGGAAAGCCCAGATCACCGCAATATTCCATATCCTCAACGTCCAGCGGAGTATAGAGGCGTTTTATTTCAATCTCCGATGCGGCTTTAAAGGAGGACTCGCGCTCCGGAGCTTTTGAAAGTGCTTTATTAAGCGTCGTTCTTACCCAGCGATCCAGTTCTTCTCGAATGCTTTTAGACATTGCCCGCTCCGCTTATATGAAAATGCTCCCTACCTGTATCCCTCCCCCTCGACGGGGGAGGGAGGGGTGGGGGTGATTTTCATCCTTCGTTGTGCCCATCCCGGGCATGGGAGTTACTGACTTATAAAGGTATGTTTCCATGTTTACGCCAGGGGTTGGTATCGATTTTGTTCTTCAAAGAGTCCAGGGCCTGGATAATTTTAGGACGCGTCTCTTCCGGAAGGATGATCTCATCAACATATCCCAACGCGGCCGCCTTATAAGGACTGGCAAATTTTTCCTCATATTCGAAAACTAACTGTTGGTAGACCTCTTCAGGGTTCTTCGCATTCTTAATCTCGTTTCTGAAGACGATATTGACAGCGCCTTCGGCGCCCATCACGGCAATTTCGGCAGTGGGATAACAATAATTGACGTCGCCCCGAATGTGCTTGCTCGACATTACATCATAAGCTCCGCCATAACCCTTCCGGGTGATGATCGTTATCTTTGGGACAGTGGCTTCACAGAACGCATAGAGGAGTTTAGCCCCATGCCGGATAATGCCTCTCATTTCCATGTCGATTCCGGGAAGAAAGCCCGGGACATCAACAAAGGTGACGAGGGGGATATTGAAGCAGTCGCAGAAACGGACGAAGCGGGCGGCCTTGACTGAGGAATCAGGGTCAAGAGATCCTGCCAGCCGGTTAGGCTGGTTCGCTACGATCCCTACAGGCATCCCATTGAAGCGGGCAAACCCGACGATGATGTTTTTTGCATAATCTTTATGCACTTCTAAAAAGTAACCTTGATCAACGGCTGCCAGAATGACCTTCTTCATATCATAGAGCTTCTTAGAGCTGGCCGGGATGATGGTTTTCAAAGAATCATCCATACGGTTTGGATCATCCGTGCACTCGATGGCCGGGGGTTTCTCACGATTATTTTGCGGGATAAATCTGAGCAATTCCTTAATCAGATGAAGCGTGTCTTCGTCATTCTCGCCGGCGAAATGGGCCACGCCGCTTTTTGCCATGTGCACCTCCGATCCCCCTAACAGTTCGGAAGTGATGGGTTTCCCATCGGGGGTTTCCGTTTTGTTCAGGGCGGCCTTGATCACATCCGGGCCGGTGATGTGCAGATAGCTGGTCTTTTTCGTCATCATTATGAAGTCCGTCAAGGCAGGGGAGTACACGGCGCCTCCGGCACAGGGACCCATGATGGCCGAGATTTGAGGAATCACGCCCGAGGCGAGGGCATTTTTTAGAAAGATGTAAGCATAGCCGGCCAGACTCTCGACGCCTTCTTGAATCCTGGCGCCTCCTGAATCATTCAGTCCGATGACTGGCGCGCCGACCTTCATGGCCAAATCCATAACTTTGCATATCTTTTGCGCAAAGGCCATGCCCAGAGCCCCTCCAAAAATAGTGAAGTCCTGCGAAAAAACATAGACCAAACGACCTTCTATTTTACCGTATCCGGTGATGACGCCGTCGCCGTAAAATTTCTTCTCCGCCATCCCGAAATCCGTGCAATTGTGAGTGACAAACCGGTCCACTTCCACAAACGATCCCTTATCGAGGAGAAGATCAACTCTTTCCCGTGCGGTCAATTTCCCGTCTTTATGTTGTTTTTCAATTCTTTCCTTGCCGCCTCCCCGCAGGGCTTCGTCATTCCTCTTTTGCAGAGCATTTCTAAGATCTTCTATTTCTATCATCTGAAAATACCTTTCACCCTCCCCCTCACCCCTTCCCTTTGAGGGAGGGGGAGTGAAACAGTAAATGTCCAAACTCCAGACCCCCTCCCCTTGGAGACTGTGTCATAATTCATTTTTTTGTCATTTCGAGCGTAGCGAGAAATCTTAATGACTAATGAAATTAACATATTAAGATTCCTCACCTCCGTTCGGAATGACCCTTTCCCCTATTACGACACAG
>DATESZ010000181.1:0-21085 GCA_035283845.1 Syntrophales bacterium
TTCAACAGTACCCAGGGAAAAAGGGATGTAGAGGGAGGCTCTCTCTTCATCATTACTCTTTTCATCTGTCCCGGCCGTCAAAAGCCTCTGGCCCCAGATGCAGAAAAACTGGAAGCAGGAATCGATGAGACCTGGATAGAGAGGAAACTCCCCGTATGGCCCAAGCGAATCAGGCGCCTGCAGGAGGCAGAAGGCCTCTTTCCCCTGTCTCCATATTTTTCGAATCCACTGAAAGGAAGTGCCGAGATGGTGGCCGGCGTCTGCGATCTCACCGTAAAAGGCCGAGGCATCAACGGCTGCCCACGAAGTAAGTGCTGGGCGCTGAGTGCTCAGCACTGCCGGAAGCCCTTCCGGAATCCTGATTTTGCCGGAGACGTGAAGATTCCATTCTGCTTGGCCTCCCTTTTCTGCCGACAGGCTCATCACATGGAAGGAGAAAAGCTCCCCCGACTCCGGGGAAATAATGGTCTGGACCATCGAAGAATCTCCTGACCCGAGGGTCAGGGGCTGCTCCATAAGCACTTCCTCGAGAATGACCGGTCCCCGGTGCAGTGCCTCTTGGACTGCCTGCAATACCAGGGCAAGATAGGACGCCCCGGCTACCACAATGGCGCCGAATAACTGATGATCCTCAAGAAAGGCGGGGAAAGCCCGGCCAAAAGAAGTTTCAAAGCGTATCTCGCGGGAAAGGGGAAGGTGCAGTCGTCGGCCCGGCAAAGGATGAAAAATGCCGGATTCTGCAATTATTTTGGCTTGCTCCACCCAAAAGCGCTCCCTTAGGAAAGGATAGGTCGGTAGCGCTACTTTTTTATAGGGTTGTCCGTGATAAAAATCATGCCAATCGATCCGCGCGCCGCCTGCATATTGTGCGGCCAACCGCTCAAGTCCTTGACGCTGCTTCTTACCATGGGCAGCAAAATCGCGAGGAACAATCTTTTTCTCCATTGCAGCAACGGCAACAGGTTTTACGGACAGCCATACGCCGAGAGAGGCAATATCTTTTTGATCCATGCGCAATGCGGCAAGCTTTTCTTGCAGTTCCTCTCTCGTGGCTGCAATGATCGCCAGTCTGCAGCCGAAGAGGGACCGGCCGGCATTTGCCGTAAAGCAGATGTCACCTATCTCCTGCTCAGGATGCACGTCCATATGCGCCTGATACCGTACCGCCAGCAGCTTCAAAGCCTCTTCGCTCTTTGCCGACAAGGTCAGCAGATGCGCCCCTCTTTCATCGCCTTTTCTTTCCCTTTTCTCTTCCGGCGCCTCTTCCAATACGAGATGGGCATTGGTACCGCTGAATCCGAAGGCACTTACACCGGCTATCCTCCGTCCTTCCAAGGGCAGCCATTCCCTGCCTTCCGTTGCCACCTCCAGGGGCAGGTTCTGCCAGTCGATATGGGGGTTCGGATTCGTGAAATGCAGATGAGGCGGTATGTCCCGGTGCTGAAGAGCAAGTATTACCTTTATCACGCCGGCGATTCCAGCCGCCGCCTCAAGATGTCCCATGTTGGTCTTCACCGACCCGATTACCAACGGTCTATCCGGCCGCCGCCCCTTACAAAGCGAAGCGGCCAGGGCATTCACCTCGATGGGGTCGCCGAGGGGGGTACCGGTTCCGTGGGCCTCCACGTAACTCACCTGATGCGGTTCCAGGCCGCTGCCGGCAACGGCCTGACTGATCACGGCTTCCTGGGACGGACCACTGGGGACGGTGAGTCCGCCCGACGGGCCATCCTGGTTGACTGCCGAGCCCCTGATCAAGGCCTGTACCAGGTCTCCGTCCGCCAGTGCATCGGAGAAGCGCTTCAGCACCACCACACCGCAGCCTTCTCCGCGGACATACCCGTCGGCAGTTGCGTCAAAAGTCTTGCATCGGCCGTCACGGGCCAGCATCCTGGCCTTGCTGAAATTAATGGAGGGTTCAGGGGTCAAGATAAGTCCTACACCTGCCGCCAGCGCCATGGAGCTTTCCCTGTTTCGCAGGCTTTGGCAGGCGAGATGAAGCACTACCAGCGACGAGGAACAGGCGGTATCCACTGACATGCAGGGACCGGTCAACCCCAGAAGATAGGAGAGACGTCCTGCCGCCACACTGAGTACGGTGCCGCTCACATAGTAGGCGTCGATGCCCCCTCTGCCCTGCAGACCCAGGCTGACGGAAGCATAATCAAAGGTGCTGATCCCCACGAAAACGCCCGTAGGACTCCCGAATAACCGCTCCGCAGGCTGGTTGGCATTCTCCAGGGCCTCCCAGCTCACCTCCAGTAAAAGCCGTTGCTGCGGGTCCATGCTCACTGCCTCCCGCGGTGAAATCCCGAAGAAGTCGGCATCGAAGAGGTCCACACGTTTCAGAAAACCCCCGTGCCGGCAGTACATCTTACCGGGTGTATCGGGGTCGGGATCAAACAATGCATCGATGTCCCACCTGTCGGGGGGGACTTCCTGAATGGCATCGGCGCCGCTTTTCAACAAACGCCAGAAGGAATCCGGGTCGTCCGCCCCTCCGGGGAAACGACAGGCCATGCCGATGACCGCGATGGGTTCAGCCCTCATGAGTTCCAGCTTCGCTTCCATCTGTTGCGCGGCAAAGGCCAGCTTCACCGGCGACATATGAGATATGCGCCTTGCAAACTCGCTCACTTAAAGAACCCCCTTGGAACTCTTTACCTTCTTGCCTGTTAACCTGGCATTGAGTTCTTGTTCCGACATCTCTTCCAATTCCGACAGCAATGAATCAACCTCGTCATCTCTCCTCTCAGAGACCTCTGCCCATTCATTTGGGGTCTGAAAAAAGAGGGGGGACAGCGCTTCTCCCGTGAGATGATTGACCAGGGCCTCCACCGTAGGGTAGTCGAAGAGGAGGGTCGACCGGAGTGAAACACCCAGTTCTGCCTCCAGGCGGTTCTTCACATCTAACGCCATGAGCGAGTCCAGACCGAGATCGAACAATCTTTGCCGGTATCCCAGTTGATCCGCCGATTTCATGCCCAAAGTGGCAGCAACGCGGGAACGCACATAGTTAAACAGGCCCGCCCGCCTTTCAGCGGCAGGCGCGCCCTTGAGCCATTCAGCGAAATCGGATTTCTTCTCCCCCCCATCGGGCGCTCCGGCGATAATACGGAAAAAAGGCGGCGCTCCCTTTGCGTAGTGATATGCCAGGTATTCGCTCCAATCCATTGCCAACACACAGGCCTGCGTTGTATCCTGTTTCAGCAATTCACCAAGTATTTCCAATCCCCGTTCCGGTGCGATGGCTCCCATACCATGCCCGGTCATTCTCTCTCCGCAAGGGCTCTCCACCTCCGCGGCCATGCCCGCATCAGCCCAGGGGCCCCAATTGATGGAGAGCCCGGGCAGTCCCTTTCTCCGCCTTTCATGGACAAGGGCATCCATGAAGGCATTCGCCGCCGCATAATTGGCCTGACCGCCGGAACCGATGATGGAGGCCGCTGAAGAAAAACAAACAAAAAAATCGAGATATTTGTTTGCCGTCGCTTTATGGAGGTTCCAGCTCCCCAGCACTTTCGGCGCCATCACCTTCCTGAACCGGCCGGCATCCTGCCTGATCAGCACCCCATCGTCAATGACTCCTGCCGCGTGCACAATACCGCACAGGGGCGGCATGGCGCCTTCGATCTCTCTCATCAGACCCTTTACCGCCGCCGGATCCGCCACATCGGCGCTGAGAACGAGGACCCTGCATCCCCTCTGCTCGATCCGCCTGATCCTTGCTAGCGCCGGCTCTGCGGCTTTGTTGCGGCCGCAGAGGATCAGGTTCCGCGCCCCTTGCTCCCCCATCCATTGAGCAACCGCAAGCCCCAAGCCGCCCAGGCCGCCCGTGATGAGATAGCTTTCGTCAGCACCGAAAAGAGGCATACCTTCTTGGCATTCCGGGAGCCTCTCCAGCCTGGCGGTATGGCGCGTCCCCCCCCGCAAGGCCACCCTGTCCTCTCCATCAGGATGCATAACCTCTTGAAGCAACATCCGGAGCGACTTCTTTTCATCGGCAGGATCGAGATCAATGCAGCAGGTATGGAGCCCGGGATGTTCGAGGCAAAGGACACTCCCCAGGCCCCAAAGCAAAGACTGGAGGGCCGCCACCGGCACATTGCCCAGAGGCTGCGCCCCTTTGGTGACGAGCCACAGAGCCCCCGGCCCTTTGCTTTCCCGTTCTGCCATGGCGCGGACCGCATAGGCCAAGCCCCCGCAGACGGTCTCAATTTCTTTTATCCCCCGGTCATCTACATCTTCTCCGGCATCGATCCCCCAACAATAGATCATCCCCTTAAGAGGAGTTACGATTTCCTGAAAAAGCCGGCTGAAATCTCCGGGGTTTTCAGGGCTTATACAGTAATGATCGTCCCCATTGCTAACATACCGGCTCTCCTGCGAGACAAGGAGTACCCTTTCTCCCAGCGCCCCAAGCCCCGCAGACAGCTCAGCAGCCAGGCCGGACTTATCGGCAAAGACCAGCCAGGCGCCTTTTCCCGCTTGACCTGCGGCTTCCTGCGCCGTGGATTCTCTTTCTGTACCAGGCCGCCAGAGCACGTGGTAGAGTATATCCGTTTCTTCCTTCCGTTCCCTCTGTAGGAAAATTTCTCGCCTGACCTTAACGAACTCAATACCGTCGACCTCGGCAAGGGCATCTCCCTTTTCATTGAACAGCTCCAAACTTCCTGAATGGGTGCGGGCTTCTCTCCGCGCCAAGCACCACAGGCCACAGGCGGCGAGAGGGCGTTTATAAAACCGGAAATTTCCGATCCTGAAGGGTACAACGAGATGATCATCTTCACCCTCCAGCCCCCAGAAACCGCCCAACATCTGAAAGCATGAGTCGATCAAGCCGGGATGAAGCAGATACTGGCTATCATCTTTGTACCCCAAGGGAGACGCTATCCGGCAAAGAATTTCGTCTTCACCTCGCCATATCTTTTCCGCCCACCGGAATGAAGGGCCGAACTGATAACCCGCTTTATGCATCGCTGCGTAAAATTCATCTCCTGAAAGGACGCTATCCGCCCGGGATCGAAGGCCTTCCGTATCGATGGCCGTTGGCGGTGCAATTACCTGGTCCTGCGGTAAGTTTACCGCACGCCCGGAAGAATGGGTCATCCATGATGCATCCTTTTCCGCGTCGCCCCGCCCAAGGCTCATCAGATGGAATGAAAACGCCCCATCCTCGGCGGGATGGAGGATCAGTTGGATCACCCTCTCTCCCCTGTCCGGAATGATCAAGGGTCGAGAAAAGACCATTTCTCCGATTCTGCATTGCTCCTTTCCCGACGCCTCTTCGACTGCGGACAGTACCATCGAGACCTGCGACGCCGCAGCAACGACGATATCTCCAAGAAGTCGGTGGTCGGCAAGAAAAGCAGGAGAGCTTTTAGTGAAGCGGTTCTCGAAGCGCACTTCCCGGGAAAAAGGCAAATGCAACCTTTCTCCAAGGTGAATTTTCTTCTTGCCCTGAGGGGTTCCGGTGGGACTGCCCTCCACCCAGTAACGCTGCCCCTGGAAGGGGTAGGTTGGCAAGGCTACTTTCTTGCCGCCCCTTCCTTGGTAAAATTCGTCCCACCCGATTGCATGACCTTTTACATAACTTCTGCCCAATTCAGCCATCTCTTCGCCGGGATCGCCGCGGGAAAACATATCCGGACCAACCGAAGAAGCGCCTCTTGAACCTCCCGGATCATTTCCCCCATACAAACCTGGGCATGTTTTGCCTTCACGGTGGGCAACAAGCTTCTCCCGCAATTCATTCTTAGTTGCCGCAACAATCGCCATCCTTTTGCTAAAATGGGACCGGCCAGTATTGGCGCTATAACAGATATCGCCTATCTCCTGATCCGGATGCGCTGCTATATGTTCTTCATACCGCCGGGCAAGACTAAGCAAAGCCCCTTCACTCTTTGCCGACAGCGCCAGGATATGCAACGGACTTGTCTCGCAACGTTTCTCCGCTGTCTTCTCAGTAGCCTCTTCCAGCACGATGTGGGCGTTCGTCCCACTGAAGCCGAAGGAGCTTACGCCGGCTAGCCTACGCCCCTCCACAGCCAGCCATGGACTGTTCTTTGCGGCCACTTCTATGGGTATGCTCTGCCAGTCGATACGGGGGCTCGGCATCCGGAAATGCAGGTGGGGCGGTATCTCTTTGTGCTGAAGCGACAGTATTACCTTGATCACGCCGGCGATTCCGGCCGCAGCCTCGAGATGCCCTATATTGGTCTTTACCGATCCGATCACAAGAGGCTGATCCGGTATCCGTCCTTTGCAGAGCGAAGCCGCCAGCGCGTTCACTTCTATCGGATCGCCGAGGGAGGTGCCCGTGCCATGGGCCTCGACGTAACCGAGCTGTCGTGGTTCGACCTTGGCATTCCTGGTCGCCTGGATGATGAGTTCTTCTTGTGCGCGCTCGTTCGGAACAGTCAGTCCGCTGCTTGCGCCATCATGGTTGACAGCGGATCCCCTGATCAACGCCAGAATGGCATCTCTGTCCCGGATAGCATCTGAGATGCGCTTCAACACTATCATGCCGCAGCCTTCACCGCGAGAAAAGCCGTCAGCCGCCGCGTCAAAGGTCTTGCAACGTCCGTCCGGAGCAAGCACATGCGCCCTTGACAGAAAGATCGTGACCTCCGGCGAAATAATCAGATGCACCCCGCCGGCAAGTGCGAGATCGCAGTCCCTCACCCGCAGACTCTGGCACGCCTGATGTACGGCAACCAGCGAAGACGAGCAGGCGGTGTCAATGGCCATATTCGGCCCCTGCAATCCCAGTACGTACGCCGTCCTTCCGGCGGCGAAGCAGAAGAGATTGCCCGTACCATCGTAAGTATCGATCTTCGACATGTCTCCGCCGTGGAGTTTCAACTGCCCATAATCGTTCTGTCCTATGCCGAGAAAAACCCCCGCCTTCGACCCTGCCAGACTCGCCGGCACGATTCCGGCATGTTCAAGGGCCTCCCAGCTTACTTCCAGAACGAGACGGTGCTGGGGATCCATGCAAGCCGCCTCTCTCGGAGAAATGCCGAAAAATGGCGCGTCGAACCTGTCTATCCTGTCCAGGAACCCGCCGTGCCGGATGTACATCTTTCCCGGTGCATCAGGATCGGAATCGTAATAAGCATCAATATCCCATCTGTCCCCTGGCAGACCGGTAATCGCATCAATTCCCTTCATTAATAACTGCCAAAATAATGCCGGATTATCCGCCCCACCGGGGAACCGGCAGCCCATGCCGATCACAGCAATTGGTTCAGTCTTTGCCCGCTCCATAGCGTCGAGCCTCGCCTGGAGGTCATCGATAGCGTGCAGCGCCCTTTTTAAGGGGGAGTCGGTTTGCTTATTTTCCGGTCCCTGGCTCATTCCTCAATACCCCAGTTGTTCCAGTTTTTCGAGCAAGACCGCTTCGGCTTCTTTTTCGGACAATTCGTCGAGATTTACGGGCTCAGTCTCATTTTCACCCTTTCCCGTTTTATCAGACGCCTGCGCGCACTCATCCGTCGTCAAATCATGGACAGACCCGAACAAAGGGTTGACAACTTCGTCGTGTAAATACTCGACAAGCGAATCCACCGTGGGGTACTTAAAGGCAATCGTTGTCGCCAGAGAGCAGGTGAGTTCCTTCTGCAGGATATTCCTCATTTCCATCGACGTCAGAGAATCCATCCCCATCTGAAAAAAACCCTGATGAGTGTCCACGGCGGTCGCTGAGTTCAGTCCCAATACACGGGCGACTATCACTCGGATGTGGTCCCTTAAAATATCCTTCCGTTGGTCATTCCGGGCCGCTTTCAATTTACGGCTGAAGCTTTCCTGCTCATGCTTACGACTCCCTGCACGCTCCGGTATCAGATCAAAAAAAGCCGGCCGGTTATTCTCCGAAAACTGCCGGAAGAACCTTGGCCAATCCATACGCATCACAACAACTTGCGGAGTATCTGCGCCGAGCAACTTCTGGAAAACCGCCAACGCGCTCTTCTGCGCAAGGGTATCGAGTCCCTGAACAGCCCACTGAGTCTTGCGCCGGTCGCTGATGCCTCCGGCCATGCCCGTACCTGTCCAGGGCCCCCAGTCTATGCTGAGCACTCGCAAGCCGATAGCACGGCGGTAATGGGCCAGGGCATCCAGGAAAGCGTTCGCCGCCACATAGTTCGCGAGACCTGAGGAACAGACAACGCTCGTGGCTGAGGAAAAGAGTATGAAGAAATCAAGAGGCATGTCTTTTGTCAATTCATGGAGGTTCCACGACCCCGTGACTTTCGCGGCAAAGACCCTGCGGAAAAATTCCCCCTCATGCTCTGCGAGCAGTCTGTCCTCAAAAACACCGGCGGCATGGACAACTCCCTTCAGCGGCAGTTTCGAATTTGCCGTGACCGTCAATATTGCCTCCACCTCTTCTTTTTTTGACACATCGGCCCGTGCCATAACGATGTTCGCGCCGGCCTCTTCAAGCTCCCTTATTGCCTTGGCGGCAGGACTATCCGCGGCGGGATTTCCGCCGCGGCTGAGAAGCACCAAGTGTCTTGCGCCCTCCGCTACCATCCAACCTGCGATCTGAAGACCGATCCCTCCTATCCCCCCGGTGATAAGGTACGTGCCGTCGGGGCTGAGGACGGGCGAGGCAAAATCGGCGGCATCGCTCCTTCCGATTGGAACTATTCTCGCTGCATAGCGGGTTTTGTTGCGAAGGGCGATCTGATCCTCCCTCTTTCCATAGATGATCTCCTCTAAAAGATGTTGCGCCACATCAGCCTCTTTATCGATATCAATCCTGATACAATTGAATTCAGGATGTTCAGAGGCAATGACCTCCGCCAATCCCCAAAGGGGCGCCTGGAAAAGACCCGAGGGCGGCACTTCCGTAACATCCGCGGGGACGGCATTCCTGGTTACCAGCCAGAGAGAGGGCGGCGAAAAATGAGAGACGACCAGGGTTTGCACTAGATGCAGCAGGCCAGTACAGAGGCGCAGGGCCGGCAACTCCGTTTCACCGCCCGTAAGTTCTCCGGCCTCCGGCGCATCAAGGCCCCAGAGATAGATGATTCCGTGCAATCCCGGCTTCCCTTCAAACGCATCATGGAAAAGCCGATGAAAACTCTCTCTTTTCGCCGGGTTGACCGCGAATTCCTCGTCTGACTTTTTTGCAAACTCCGCTCCGGGAAAAACCAGGGTCACAATATCGCCCCGCTGTCGCAGCAAGTGAGACAACTCCGCTCCCATCCCGGAGTAGTCGGCACAAATCAACCAATGTAGCGGTTCCGATGCGCTGCACTGTTTCTCTACCGGCGAAGTCTGCCCAATAATCACGGCCTGTTCGAAGAGATTCTCTTCCCGCCGTGGTGAAATCACTGCTGTTTCAGCAAAGCCATTTTCTTTCAATAACTTCTCCCAGGCAGCGGCTGCCAGCAGCGGATGGTCAGGCCTGATGTCATGGTCCCGAAACTTCCACCATCCGTCGAGAAGACCGAATATCAGATCTATCCAACGCCGGCGTTCCGTCCCCTCGACCAGCACAAGCATTCCCCCCGGCGAAATGAGCCGACTAACCTGCTTCAGGGTATTGCGCAGATCCTCTGTCGCATGCAGTACATTCCCCGCAAGGATGATGTCATACGCATGGGGCCGGAAGCCCTGTCCGATGGGATCCTTTTCTATGTCGAGCAGTCGATACTGCATGCCGGGATATGTTGAAAATCTCTCCCTTCCCTTGGTCAGAAAAAGCGTCGAGACATCGGTAAAGACATATTCAACCTGCTTTCCCCTGAGGCACGGCAAAACTGCAGCGGTCGCACCTCCCGTGCCGGCGCCAATCTCCAGAATGCGTGCAGTTTTGTCGCCTCCATGATGGTCAAGTATCGCCGACAATGCGTCTCTGGCGAGCTCGTTCATACCCCCGAAAGTCGGCGAATCATCGTAGAGCCTCGCGGCCGTCGTCAGGTCAGCTTCAGGAAAAAGCAGGTTTAGTGGATCAAGTTCGCCCCGGAGAACCACGGAGAGGCCGGAGCCGCAGCGGCCGAGGATCGTCAACTCAGCCTCTGCCTGAGGGAAACTTAACAAGAGCTCCTGCAACTGGTTGCCTGGCTTGTTTTTCTCGTAAGGCTCCGCCGTCTCCCACCCTCCTTTGTTCCGACAAAGTATGCCTCCTTCAGCCAGCGTGCCCAGGAGTCTGCTCAGCAAAGGCCGCTGCTTGTCGGCAATTCCCAATTTCCCGGCAATATCAGCCGTAGCAAACCTGCAGTTGGACGGGAAATCCCATCCCATTTCGGCCAAAGTGGAATAGACGTAGGAAAGGCTTAAATCCTCCATCCTCTGGAGAAGGCCAGGACAGGCATGTATTTCGTCATCGGTAAGAGGAAGCAGGCGCTCTTTGATTTTCAATGGAAGTTGCAGCCTCTCTGACGCGGCGTTGCGCAGGCTTCCTTGTTTTCGCCACTCGACCCTGTAAAGAAGATCCTGCAAGTTTCCCCATTCTTCCTCATGGCCGCCATTACTTCCAGTGCTGCTGCCGATTCCCTCCGATTTCGTTCTTCCGGCAATCCCGGTCTTTATCCAGTATCGCTGGCCCTGAAACGGATAGGTCGGCAATTGGATTTTTCTTCGGGAATAGTCGCTGTCAAATCCATGCCAGTCGATTTTCGCACCCTTCGCATATAACTCGCCAAGGCCGCGAAGTATCTGTTCCCAGTCAGACAGTTCACGGCGCAAACTCGGCAGCCAGGCGCAATGTTCTTCCGGCAGACAGGTCTTTCCCATTCCCAGGAGTACGGGATGAGGCCCTATTTCTAAAAAGAGCCTATAGCCTTTGCAATAGAGGGCCTCGAGGCCGGCTGCAAATCTGACGGTCCTGCGCATATGATTCACCCAGTAATCGGGAGTAGCGATCTGTTCGCCGATTAAGTCTCCCGTAAGATTCGAAATCAGATCAATGCGCGGCGCCGCGTATTTGACACTTCGGGCAATATCCCGGAATGGTCCGAGGACCGGCTCCACCAGGGGTGAATGGAAGGCATGAGAAACGTTCAGCCTGACGTGTTTAACGCCCTTTAACTCCAGCTCTTTCGTTACCTTCTCAACGGCATTTCGGAGTCCCGAAATCACCGTGAGCTTAGGGCCGTTGACAGCAGCTACAGATATCTCTTTGAAAAAAGGCTCGATCGCATCCGCCACCAGCGCTTCTCCGGCAAATATTGCGGCCATTTCCCCGATGGGCGGCAGGGCCTGCATGATGCTTCCCCGCTCAGCGATCAGTTTCAGCCCTTCTTCGAGACCGAAGACACCGGCAGCCCAGGCAGCGGAATATTCACCTACACTGTGTCCCAAAGCCGCAGACGGTTCAACGCCCCAACTCTTCCACAATTCGCAAAGCCCATACTCGATGGCGAAAAGGGCCGGCTGGGAATAGGCGGTTTTATCCACTTCATTCTTGCTGCATTTTTTTCCAGGATAAATGATCTCCAGGAGCGGCAGATCGAGAAAATCTCTCAATATCTCATTGCACCTATCCAGCGCCCGCCGGAAGGTCGGCTGGGTATCGTAGAGCTCTCTGCCCATCCCGGCGAACTGCGAACCTTGCCCGGTGAAAAGGAAGGCAACTTTAGCCGGTGCTGAAGAAACTCCCCTGAACAGGCCTGCACTTGCGCCCGTTCTCTCGCGGCAACAGAGTTTTTCCCTGAGTTCCGCCATCGATCCCGCAACAATGCTCATCCTATGACGGAACAGGGCCCTGCCGGTATTTGCCGTGTAACATAGGTCGGCTAACCGTTCTTCCGCAATGGAGCTGAAGGCGGTCTCATACCTTCCGGCCAACTGGTTCAGTTCATTTTCAGAGTTTGCGGAAAGAGTCAGAATATGCAGGGGTCTGTCCTGTTCATACGTCCTCCCGCACGTTGCCTCGGGGGGTTCTTCAATCACAACATGGGCGTTCGTACCGCTGAATCCGAATGAACTCACCCCTGCCAGAAGCCGCTTTACTGACGGCCCGTTTTTCCAGTCGATGCCCTCAGTCGGAATTTTTCCAGGAATTGTCTCGAGTGTGATATGGGGATTCAACTCCCGGAAGTGCAAATGCCTGGGGATGAAGTTATGCTTCATCGCGAGGACGCATTTTATAAGACCGGCAATCCCGGCCGCAGCTTCCGTATGCCCGATATTGGTCTTCACGGACCCCAGAACAAGGGGATTGTCCCTGCTCCTTCCCTGTCCGTAGACATTTGCCAGAGACAAAACCTCGACCGGATCTCCGAGAGCAGTGCCGGTCCCATGGGTCTCGACGTAAGACACCTCAAGAGGAGCAACACCGGCATCGGCAAGTGCTTTCCTGATCGCCGCTTCCTGTGACAGGCCGTTCGGCGCAGTCAGACCGTTGCTTGATCCGTCCTGGTTAATCGCGCTGCCTCTCACCACAGCAAGCACATTGTCGCCGTCGGCGATCGCCCGCGAAAGAAGTTTCAATACCACAATCCCGCACCCTTCACTGCGGACATATCCGTCGGCTGAAGCGTCAAAGGTCTTACAGCGCCCCTCGCGGGAAAGCATGCCGGCACTGGAGAACGTTATGCTCAGCTCGGGAGAGAGAAGGAGATTGACCCCGGCAGCAAGCGCCATATCGGATTCCTTGTTTCGCAGACTCTGGCAGGCAAGATGTACCGCCACGAGCGAAGAAGAACAGGCCGTATCGATGGAGAGAGCAGGTCCCTGGAAACCAAAAAAATAGGCCAGACGTCCTGCGGCCACGGAGGCAGAATTTCCCGTGGCAAAATAGGCGCCGAAATCCTCACGGCAGTTCTCCTTTATCTGAAGGATTTCATAGTCATGGGAAGAGATGCCCGTGAATACGCCGGTGCGGGTTTCGGCAAGGGAGGCAGGATTTATCCCCGCGCCCTCGAGTGCCTCCCAGGCAACCTCCAGGAGAAGCCTCTGCTGCGGATCCATCGCGGCCGCTTCCTGCGGTGATATGTGGAAGAAAGGGGCATCAAACAGCGTAACATCATGCAGGAATCCGCCCTGTCTGGAGGCAATCTTTCCGGCTTTTTCCGGGTCAGGATCGTAATATTGATTAATATCCCAGCGCGTCTTGGGTATTTCGGTTATGGCATCTTTCCCTTCGCGTAAAAGCATCCAAAAATCATCTGTATTCGCGACGTCATGGGGAAACCGGCAGGCCATGCCGATAATAGCAACCGCATTTTCCGGGAACATTCGTCCGGAAGTCACGGGCAGGGTACAAGGCGCATCCTTTTTACAACGGCCCAATGTATTCGGATACGTTCCTTCCGGAGGTTTTCCTGTTTCCTCTTCCCCAGACGCTCCCTCAAAGAACCCGGCTATCTTTTCCGGGGTACTGTAGCGAAAGAAAAAAGCGGCATCGAGTTCACTGCCGAGCTTCTCGCCAAGAAGCGACCTTAAGTCCATCAGCTTCAGGGAATCAAGTCCCATCTCCAGAAGAGGGCGTACGGATGAATAGGGGAATGAACTTCCTTCACCCATGACCCGGCGTACACATTCCTCGACCAGGGGAAGAAACGGCCCCTCCCGGCCCTTCCGTTTACGCGCCCTTTCGACGGGCGCCGGCACTCTACGAATCTCGGGCTGTCTATTCAGAATATCGTACTCAACGAGCACACCGTTGCCCTTGTTGTCCAGATCCCGGGGGCGATATCCCGGGCTAAGCCCGATTATGAGGCCCCCGTGCGCCTCATGGAAGCGGAGTATAGGATCCGCGAGATGTCCACGCTCGTTACGCAGACCTATATACTCTTCCATGGAGACAGAACTATGGCAACGATACTCCTTACACAGACTGACCGCTACAATGCCTGTGACGCCCTTTTGGGCTGAGCAGTATTGAAGCATGAATTCAAAAAGTTGGTCGCCCAGGCCGAGATTCTGCATTTCAGGAAGGACATTTACCGCGAGCAGTTGGATGACGGGGCCGTCTTCCCTGTGCAGATAGGAGACATTCCTGTCAGTTGCGGTTTTTAACATTTCGGTATTGGCGATTCTCTGCGAATAGACCGCCCCGACGATGCGCCCGCCTATATCCATCACACATTGGCCGGAAGGAAAGCGTTCGATACGCATCTTCAATGCTTCCGACGACGTCCTCAGCGGCCCGGGCCAGCACGCCTTATCGAGTTCGACCAGCCTAGGGAGGTCGCCCGCTACAGGATGTCGGACAAGGTAAGGTCTTTTTTCAAAACAATCCTGCAGTACCGAGCATAAAGACAATTCTGATTTATTCTGCAGGGGAAATGAGGCAAGAGGGAACATCCCCAAATTTGCGCGGGCTATAAGGAAGTTGCTAATTTCGGACGAATTATTTATTTTGCTCATCACATCAAAATAACTAACACTCATCATTTGAAAAGCGGTTCGCCGCTAATACATTCCCACGAAAATTTAATGAGTGGTCACGATGTGCTGGCACAAAAGACCGCATAGGATATCGCGGCTATCAGAAGTCAATATCTTCTAAAGGGATAATGATTAATTGGCTTTTGGAGCTGCCGTTTTATTCATTTCAGCAACCGCTTCCTGCCCCTCTTTAAACAGTTCGGCAAAGTATTCCTTTACTTTCTCGGGTTCGAAATCGAGGAACGTACCGCCTGACTCAAAGTGCTGAACAAAGACATGTCCCAAGGCGTACGTGCAGGCGCCGCCTGTGATAAGCATGGCCAAGGCTCCTGTTGCCTGTCCGATTATAGGAAAAATTTTGATTATGCTGGCTATCGGTCCAGCGGTTGCAACAGGAACAAAGCTTCCGACAAGCACGGCGATTATACTTTTCGCTCTCTCTTTTGAAAAAGCCACTCCATAAAAATCTGCAAGCTTGTAGAGCAGCCTAATCTGAATACCAGTCAGGGCAAGGAAATCCACTACCGGTATCGGTATCAGCCCTACCCCCATGGCACCGTACATATGGTTTTTTATCATTCTATCGGTTTCAGCTTTTCTTTCTGGCCAATCCATGTTTCCAGACCCCTTCACTTCCGCAACCTTTTCTCCTGTTTCCTTTGCTTCCATCTTGTCCTCCTTCCTTGTTAGATGAAATTCACAGATGCCGGTTACACTATGACCATTTTTTACTCAAATTGACAAAGCATATTCTTCTATATGTACCCTTTATAAAGCATATAAGATGAGAATGCAACTCTAATTTAAGTTACTAATGCGCTTTAAGGACATGAATCATTGGACTGGCTTCATTCTGCGACGTGGGAGAGAGGCATCGCCTTCAGAGAGAGTATCCTAACGATTTCCCGAACGTGCCTGAAAATAAAAAAATGCCCCCCCGGAAATTCGAGAAGAGTTATTTTCTTTGTTGTTTCATCCTGCCACCGCAGGGCATCGGCCCTCGTTACATTTTCATCTTTTCCCCGCATTACCGTGATCGGGACGTCAAAAGGTAAACCCTTTCCATATGAATAGGTAGCAAGCGCTTCGAAGTCGGCGCGCAAAACAGGTTCGAACAGATCCATCAACTCGCGGTTCTCGATCACTTCACTCGTGGTTCCCTCAAAGCGCTTCAATACCTCTAAAAAATCAGCCCGCGGGAGCAAATGCCAATTATTTCCCTTTCCTCGCACCGATGGGCCTTCCCTCCCTGATACCACAAGGTGAAGCGGCATGGGATATCGTTCACGGATAATCCGCTTCACCAGCAGATGCCCTATGCAGGCCCCCAAGCTGTGTCCGTAAATTGCATAGGCTCCGTCCAGGCGGTCTTTGATTTGGGCAAACGCATCGTCAACCATGCCATGCAAGTTGTATAAAAGGGGCTCGGCAAACCTCTTACCCCTGCCCGGTAGATCAAGGGCGATGACACGCACATGATCATCCGCATAGCGCTGAAATTCCCTGTATGAATGTGAACCGCCACCTGCAAAAGGGAGGCAAAAAAGAGTTATTTTCAACGATCAGCCATTTCTCTCATCGATCAGAGGCCCCGATTAACCATAAGATCGCAACTCTTTTAACACATGCCCTGAAGAGCATGCTATCCCCTGCCCCCTTCAACGATACTTCCGAAGTCCATCTTTATAACCCTGTCGGCAACATGGAAGTATCTGTCGTCGTGACTCACCGCGATAATCGTCTTCCCATGATTCTTAAGCTCTTGCAGCATCTCTTCATAAAAATATTTTCTAAAGCCGGGGTCTTGGTCGGCTGCCACCTCGTCAAGGACATATATCGGCCTGTCTTCCATAAGCGCAACTACAAGTGCGAGTCTTTTTCGCTGGCCCGTGGACAGATTGATATTGCTGAATTTGCCGTTGCTATATGTTATTTTCCCACTCAGTTCCGTCTCGTTAAGCAGCCTGTTGATCCGGTTTTCATCAACGTTCTTAATCCCGTATAACCTGTCGAAGAGATGGAAGTCGGAAAAAATTATTGAGAAGAAATTTCTGTAATAGTCGCGATTCGTCATATTGACCGGAACATCGTCGAGATACAATACCCCTTGCTGGGGATAATACAGCCCGGCAAGGAGTTTAAGAAGCGTTGTCTTCCCGCTGCCATTTCCGCCGACAAAAAATACTATCTCCCCTTTTTTCACCACCAGATCGACAGGACCTACAGAAAAGAGTTTATCGTTATCGTCGCTGATATAAGAAAAAGAAGCCCTTTCTAAGGTAATGGAGTCGAAAGTCGTCTTCGACTGAAGGGGCCCGTAAGATGACGTCTGGCCGATATCATCGGCTTTATCGAATATTGCCTCGAGTTCACCCAGTTTTTTAACGGCCACATTAGCTTCCGATATCACCGGCACTGCCTCGACCACGAAACCCAAAGGTCCGACAATAAATATAAGCACGGCAACGAGACTCACAATCAACTGAGGGGAGGACGACGCCATCTGGGGCAGCAGAAAAATGATAGAAGCGATTAGAATCAGCACAAAAACCTGAGAAAAAATGATGCTTGATATGAAGCGCGATTCCGTACCCATTCTCACTTCCCGGGCACTCATGGATATCTTCTCCATATAGTTATGAAAAAGATCGTCGCTCTTTTCCCGATTTACTTTCAATTCCTTAAACCCCTCCAGCAAATGATTCAGGGAATCGATGAACTCGTGCTCCTTCTCCTCAGAGACGCGAAGCTCTGCGTTGATGGTCCTCTGAATAAATAAATACACCACGACACCGGAGACAATTACCGCAATGGATAGCCAAAACGCCACAGAAGACAGCCAGGCCATGTAGGCAAAGGAGAATAGTAACATGATACTGGCGACCGCGCCATTGGCGATCCTCCGGGTAGCTTCGAAAATTAGCTCCGTATCCTCGGAAAGGGTAGTCAATATCCTAGGCTTCCCGACATGCTCGAATATCGCGAGATTCGAGCGCCTAATCTTGTCGGCGATTCTCACATTCGTCATTGAAAGGGCCGTGCGGGCAATCGCCGATGTCTCATAGAGTGTATATTTCCTGGTAAGTGCCAGCGCGAGCACACTTAATGCGAAAAGGAGGAGGTATCTGAAATTCAGTTCGGCGTAATTCTGGGAAGCATTATTGATGATCACAATAATCAGGCCGTTGGATATGCCGGCAATGAGTGAAGCAATTAGAATTTTGTGGCCCGTTTGTTTAGATCCCTTTTGTAAAAATTTTATTACTTCAAAGTGCATCGGCTACCTCATCAAGCATGCAAAATAAAACTATATTACTCATTATCCCCATAATATCAGCATATTAATTTTTTACCTCGTTCGAAGGGCTCCCATACCTTAAAATGCCCTCCTTTGCAATACATTACTCTCACTGTAAAGCCGCCGGATTCACGGGCGTCAAGAAAAAATGGCGCGGGGGCCACCGAGAAATGGCGAGCCGTCGAAAAATCTGAGAACAGGAAAAGGGCAATATCCCGCAAAGAATTTGTTGCTAAATAATTGACTCTTTAGTAGATATGCATAACTTCGCATAGGGCTGGGGTGCATTTTGAGGGAAGAGGTTAAGCACAATTTCAGGTACTTGATCAGTGTTGACGAACTCGGACGGCTTTTGGGCAACGACGGTAATGAAGTCAGACGTTTTTTTGACGCCCAACATCTCATTCCCCTTGGCGGCAATAAAAACGGGATCGTCCCTGCGGCAGTTAGGCAATATCTTTCCCATTTGGGTTTCACTTACACCTTTAAGGTCATCGCCCATATAAACATGCGAGGAGGCATAGGCAAGACGACGAGCACCATAACCGCGGCAACCAGGGCTTGCCAGTACGGCTTCAAGACATGCATCATTGATCTCGATCCCCAGGGTTCCTCTTCCCTTGCCTTGGACAAGCTTCCTGGGGAGGAAGACCCGATCTTTTATGATGTCTGGCAAAACCCAGGGGAGATGACCATGGGCTCCATACGAAAGATACAGGAACATCTGTACATTTTGCCCTCCTCTCTGGAAAATGCTCTGCTTGACGCAAGCCTTATCAATCCGAGTTCACAGAAGAGGGCCGTGCAAGGCGTGTGCAGCGAGCTGAAGGCCAAGGGTTTTGACGCCGTGTTCATAGACTGCCCGCCTTCCTTAGGCATCGCCGTCATATCGGCCATCTGCGCCGCGGACATAATTGTTATCCCGGTCCACAGCGATGCCTTTTCCTTCAAGGGGCTTGAACTTACATTAAAAGAAATTGACTCGATCTGCAAAACCTTCGGCTTGAAGCATCCCCTGATCAGGATACTCTATACGAAGTTTGACCGACGGGAGAAAATTGCCTCGGAGTGTCTGAGGCGGCTGTCCTCGGAATACGGCGCATATTTCATCCCGAAGGTTATCAGGACGAGTACGGACTTTTCCCGGGCGCTGGCTCTCAGGGAGACGGTCTTCGCCTCTTATAAAAAAAGCCAGGCCAGAGAGGATTACGATTATTATGTACGGCATATCCTTGGTTTGGAGGGGATTGCCGACGGGAGGTGACGTATGGCAAATGATGAAGAAACGCCGACCGGCGAGATCAAAATCAGGCGCACCAGGCGGCGTATTTACGAGCATGAGGCCGCAGCCCCCGCTGCTGCCGCCGACACGGAAAGAGTGGACCTGCCGCGAGAACAGCGGGTTGCTCTCCCGGCTCACGGGGAGAAGCAGTACGAGGCGCTCCGCCTTGTCCGGCAGTATATGCTCTGGTCTGCAGGCGCCGGCCTGGTACCCATCCCTTTTTTAGACATGCTTGCCGTTGTGGCGCTTCAGTTGCGTATGCTCAAAAGGCTCTGCGCTCTCTATGGCCTGAACTACGCTGAGCAGAGGGCGAAATCCGTTGTGACCTCCTTGATCGGCGGCATCCATGCCGGCCTGATTGCCGGCAGCATGATCAGGCTTATCCCCATCATAGGTCTTGCATCTCTGGCAGCCATCCCGGCGGCAAGCGGCGCGCTCACTTATGCCGTCGGCAGGGTATTTATCCAGCATTTCGAGTGCGGCGGCGCCTTTCTCGATTTTGATCCGGCAAAGGTCAGGAAATACTTTGCCGAGCAGTATGAGGAAGGTCGTACGATAAACTCCGCAGTGAGATCCCTATAATTGTCGTTTTAAAAGATGCTATGCTGAAAAGGAGGAGCTTCGACGAACTGTTGGCAATTCAAGAAGTGTGGTCGTGAGGCCGGTGGTTTCATGCCAGGGGTTTGTCGTTGTTCAATTTCTCATAGGTTCTGATGTAGGCGGCGATCATCTTTCCCACGTCATATTTTTCCCTCGCTTCCTTCATAATCCTTTTAATCTGCCCTTCCCTGATGTCGGGAGGTCTTCTGTGGAAGGCAAGGCTCATTTCAAGACCGTACCACAATCCGCCGCTGTCATAATCACGAAAAAGAAATCCGTTGCCCACGTCCTGGGGGGCGCCATCGATTTTTAACCTCAATTCCCTAATTTTATCGCGATAACCTCCCGTGTCACGGTTTGTCGCCGTAGCGCCGAAGATATTTCCCAGTTGATCTATCTGCCCGCAAGGCTCGTAGAGCGAAGCCCCGAAAACATCATTTGCCGCGGCGTAGCCTAAAAGGGAAAGCTCTTCGCTGTAAGACTGGCAGGTGATTCTTCCCTGTGAAGCGAGGGCAATGGCGCCGAGGTTTCCTCTGTGTGACTGATCTTCTCCGACGCCATCGGCAACAATGGCAATCTGGACGTCACTGTGCTTCCTAACAAAGGATAGGGCAATCATTTCCAACAGTTCCACGCCTTTCTGCTGGGGATCGAGGCGGGACGGCCAGAAGAAAAAAATGGCATCGGGATCAACATCCAGTCCGGTCCTTCTTTGAAATTCGACGAGATTATCCTTTTTAGCCTGGAGCACGGGATCATCGGGACCGTATCTGCTTATGAGATGGTCGCAACGCTCTGGATATGTCTTGAGGGAAGGCGCATTTATTATCGCCATAGCCGCTTCGTGAGCATACTTAGCCTTCACTTCCGCTCTGACGGAAAGGGGTACCACCGGTTTATCCAGGAAATAGTCATTAACAACCTCTTTCAGGAATCTTTCCCCGACAAAGTTTATTAATGTGGCATTTTTGATGGCCGTCGCCTGGCAATCAAGGCAATCCCTGCCATTCGAATGTGTAACGTAAAAATAGTCGCTTATCGCATCGCGCTCCACCCCCCATAGATAATCAAGCGGCAGATCGGCCGTAAAAACATTATGCACCGTATGCAGCACTGGCAGGCCTCTCGCCCTGGCATAGGCCGTGATGGCGCCGCCGGCCATCCAATCGTGGCTGTGAATGATTAGACCTTCATGCTGCACCCTGATTGCTTTTATCAGATTATTCACCGCTTCTTTCTGAAATTCCGCGGCCGTCAGGAGCGTATTCCCGGAGTAGGCGCTGGCGTTATCGGCAAATACGGAGGACGATACAAGGTGGATGTTTTCGGGATCTACCGTGTATCTTAACTGCTGCCATTCCGCTTCGCTTAACTGAGCCTCTTTGCGGAAACGTCTTTTCAGGTTCAGCGTTATCAGATGCACGTGAATGTCTCTTTCCATAAGTCCTTCGCAAAGCGCCGAAACCACCTCCCCCTGCCCGCCGCTCTTGCCGGATATGTACTTTGCCAATTCCCCCATGCCCTCGGGCAGCCTTCCCGTTTCCGGGCTGATCATA
>DATESZ010000182.1:0-8192 GCA_035283845.1 Syntrophales bacterium
TGTAGTCGCCAGTAGCATAGGCAGCGGCCATTGCGGCCTTGGAATCTGCAATGGTGTCGCGATAGCTTTCAAGTGGCCGCGCCATGGGCCGCCGTTGGGCACGAGGGATTTCGGCAATCGCGGATCGGTCGGTAACTAAAACTTGCATGCTTTTCACGAACGCCTCCGAACCCAGATAGATCTGTCCGTGCAAGAAATCCCACGCGCTGGGCTGGCCAACCCCAGCCCGGACGAAGTCCATATAAGCCATCTGGTCATCTGGCACCAAGCATGGCATGCCCAATTGAACCGTTTACAAACGCCACCGAAAATTTCCAGCCATAAGTACCGGTCTGCCTCGCAGAGGGAAATATCCTCACGACGATCACCACGCGAAGTCACATGGTAGAGACCGCCCGCCAGTCCTATTCTCAAAGGTCTTGCCATAATTTATAATGGCTGAGAAATTGTTTGATTGCAAGGCTTGACCCCAAATCCCATTCAATCCTTATTGGTTTGCTGTGGGTTTTCTCTTCCGTTCCATCCAATTCGGAAGTGATGTTCGGGTCGCTTCGGAATAAAGAGTCTCTGGGGCAATATCTATCTCGTCCTGCCATGAAAGGACCCCAAGATCTTGGTTTATTTTGAAGTTTTTAAAGAAAGCAATATCCTTGAAACGATCAAAGACACCCCCTCTGGTGAGGTACACTGAGAAATCCACAATCCCGTTACTCCCATCGTCAAATGTCACTTCAATCTTATACTCGTCTTTATAGGAAGCAGAAACTACATCATGTATCATTGTTGATCTCCTTCTATGCCAACATCCTCGAAGTTCCCATGCCAGATGTCGAACTCCTCACCCATTCTCCAGCCGTGAACATCAGGTCGAGCATCGAGCCATGCCGTGATCTTCTTCAACCTACCGTCAGGATCGTCCACGCGTCGGCCAAGCTCAATGATCACGTCAAGCCTATCTTCATTTCCGCCTCCACCGCAGTAGCATCCAGCCGCTTCGATGGCTTCCATGATGAAGGCGTCAAGGAACTCGTCGAATCCGTCCTTCCGGTTTCGGGTGACGATGAGATGCCGTCCCCATTCGGTGAACTCGCGATAATGCTTTTTCTTGCGGAGTCGCTTCTTCATCTCTTCATCTTTCAGACCGGAAGTGCTGCGTCACGCACGAGAGTGCCGTGTCGCAAACACGCTGCAACTCACTGTCGATCTCATAATACTGGGTTGCATCATCGCCCGATTTTTTGGCGATCCGCTGCATGCCCTCGGGTCATTTTCTTTCACAGCATTTCTCCATGAACTCTCTCGTAATCTTTCCAAGTCGTTCATCAAGAATGTCATACACTTTACTCACAATTGGTTCAGGGACGCCGCCATAAAAGGCTTGGGCTATGCCGCCCGTAATGCACGCCAAGGTATCAGTATCTCCGCCAAGTGACACGGCCGTTCTGATGGCATCCTCGAAATCGGTCGAGTCAATAAATGCGCGGATTGCCTGGGGGACTGTTCCTTGCGACGAGACGTCAAATTTATAAGACGGGCGGATGTTATCGACGTGCTTGCTCAGGTCATATTGAAATTCTGTCTCGGCGAAATCCTTGATCTCGGCCTTGGACTTGCCCGTTCGGGCAAGAAATATCGCTGCAGCCGTTGCCTGTCCACCTTTTATGCCTTCGGGGTGATTGTGTGTGATTTCAGTAAAGTCAATTGCTTTCTGCAAGATGGTATCGAGATCGTTGTAGGCATATCCGACAGGACTGATGCGCATGGCCGCACCATTTCCCCAACTGTTATATGGCTCTGCCCCCTCGCTCTGCGCCCATCTATGGAAACTGCCCCCATATCCGCCGTTGGGATACCAACGGTAGAATTTCTTCAGATTATCAACATAGCTTACCCCCGTCAGAATCGAGTCCGCTAAGGCGATTGTCAGAATCGAATCGTCTGTGAAGAAACACTTGGTGGAAAACAGCGTAAACGCCTTGGTCTTTATGTTGTCCCACTCGTACACCGAGCCAATGATGTCACCCGCAATTGCGCCAATCATCTAATCATCCTTTCGTGCCTAAAATCAGCCGGCGCTTTTAGCGATCGGCTGCATTTGCTTGTTAAGCCATTCCTTATCTACCGCAAATGCCTGCCCTAAAGGATCAAAACCGGAAAGATCTTGCTTTTTTAATTTATTCCTGATTTTTTCAAACAATCTTACGGTTTCCTCAGCATATAATCGCTCACCACAATGGAGACACACTTCAGCATGGATTTGTAAAACAGCAGTGTGGTTTCCTCCATGCAAAATCTTTTCGACTACCTTCTCTTTTAATTCACCCCCACAAACGGGGCATTTCTCAAAAGGTAACGTCATTTTCCCCTCCTTATTCGAAAATTGATCCAACGATCTGGATCGGGCCGATATACTGTTATCAAAACCGCCCACCGGCTATTTTCATTATAAGCCCATACACTATGAACAGCATCACCGCTAAAAATCTGACCATTTATTAAACAGCTTGGATATGGTTTGTCATTAGGATATTGTTCGATTATCTCGCCCTGCGAGACCGAGAAAAATATTTCATCAAAAATTAAATCGTCTGTCTCCGCCTCTTCGTCAGCATGATCCGTTATCCTAATGCGATTATTTTGGATCGAGTCTATAATATCTTCAATTCCCATAAAATTCCATCATTGGCTTAACAATATAATATACATGACACGTTTTTTGTGGACGTGTGATGGTGATTTTGTGGAAACTGGCATAATCTGTAAACAACTTTATCAATAATGTCAAAGAATTTTGGTGAACAAATCTGCAAAATATACTTATTATCAGAACAAGCGTATTATGCATTGATGGGGCTTAAAGCGTCGGCTAAGGATCAAGAGTGAACTTCATTTCTTATGAAATCAACGGCGTTTCTGAAGATGGCAAGTCCCATCCCTTCTTCGGGCAGTTTTTCCCTGGTCCAGCGGGGGTGGTTCGTGTAGTGGAGATAGGCTTCCGGGTGGGGCATGAGGCCAAAAATCCGTCCCGTTTCGTTACAGATGCCGGCGATGGCGTCCACGGAGCCGTTGGGATTGGCAGGATAATCCATCGCTGCCCAGTTGTAACCCACATGGCTGTATTGAATGGCGATGGCGCCGCGGCGATTCAGTTTTTTCCGGGTTTCCTCGTCTTTTGTGATAAATTTACCCTCTCCATGACGCACCGGCAGGTAGATGCCTTGAATGCCCCGTGTAAAAATGCAGGGAGAATCGCCGTTTATCTGCAGGTACACCCAGCGGTCTTCAAAACGGCCCGAGTCATTGAAGGTGAGCGTTGCCGTCTGCTCGCCGTATTTTCCGTCAAAGCCGGGGAGCATGCCTAACTTTACCAGCAACTGAAATCCGTTGCAGACGCCGAGGATGAGCTTGCCCTGCCCGACGAATCGAGTGATCTGGTCGAATAACTTTTCCTCTTTCCCGGCAATTGCCGCGTGCAGGAACCGGTTGGCACCTGCCTTGGCCGAACCAAGATCGTCGCCGTCGAGAAAACCGCCGGGCAGATTGAGAAAGTCGTAATAATCGAGGCTTTTTTCACCCCAGAGGAGGGCGCTCAAATGGACGATATCCACCTCGTCGGCGCCCGCGAGGCGGCAGGCATGAGCCATTTCCATTTCGCAGTTCGTGCCGTTTCCCGTAATAACGATTGCTTTTACGTTCTTTGCCATTCTTTTTTCTCAAAAATTAAGCGGCTTCTGCCACGCCGCCTTGAGTTCGTTTATATCTTCCTCGACGATCCGGTTCCCCTTAAGGCCCTTTATGATGAACATGCTTTCCTGAAGCACCGTGCCCACCGGTGCAGCGGCGCAGCCGTCCATTATTTTATCAAATTTTTCCCTGGATTCCGGGAAGACGGTGACGACAAAACGGCTCTGGGATTCGGAAAAGAGCAGGGTATCGTTGCGATCAATTCCTGTTGCGGGCACGCGCGCCAGATCAATTATCATGCCGAATCCCCCGGCAAAAGCGACTTCCGCCAGCGCCACACCGAGCCCTCCGTCCGAACAGTCGTGGCATGAGGCCACATATCCCGCCTGGATAGCCGCATGCAGGGCACCGTAAAGCCTGCCGGCTTTTTTCACATCCACCTTCGGCGCCACGTTGCCGATCGCACCGTGCTGAGCGTACCACTCCGAAGCGCCCAGTTCCGCATACGTATCGCCCAGGACGTAAACAAGGTGCCCTGCCTCCTTGGCATCCATTGTCACCGCCTGCCTTACGTCATCCATCTTGCCGATGACGGAAAAGAGCATGGTGGGTGGTATGGAGATTTTTATGCCGCCGATCTGGTAATCGTTTTTCATGCTGTCTTTTCCCGATATGCAGGGAATGCCGTAGGCCGTCGTCACGTCGTAGAGGGCCATATTGGCACGCACAAGCTGGGCCAGTTTCCGCCGGCCGTCGGGGTTCTTTTCAGACTGGACGGGATCGCACCAGCAGAAATTATCGAGACCGGCGATCCGGTCAGGGGGGCAGCCCACGGCAACGGCGTTGCGCACCGCCTCGTCAACGGCACAGGCCGCCATGTGATAGGTATCGATATCCCCGTAGCGGGGACAGATGCCGTGAGCGACAACGACGCCGGCAAAGGAATCAAGAAGCGGCCTTATCACAGCGGCATCGGAGGGGCCGTCATTGGCTGCGCCCACAAGGGGTTTGACGACGCTTCCCCCCTGCACCTCATGATCGTATTGCCTGACAACGGCCTCTTTACTGCAGATGTTCAGCCGGGAGAGCATGTCTTTCAGTGCCTGTCCCAGGTTTCCGGGTTCAGGAAAATCCGGCTCCCCGTAGGAGGCAGGCAACCACCGGGCCTGCAATTTCATCTGGGGAAGCCCCTCGTGGAGGAATTCCATGGCCAGACAGACAACGGTCCTATCCCCATAGAGGATGTGAAAAATCCCTGAATCCGTATAGTTGCCGAGCACGGTTGCCTCAACGTCCATCTTCCTCGCCAGGGAAAGAAATGCCTCCGCCTTTGCCGGATCCACGGCGAGGGTCATCCGTTCCTGCGATTCGGAGATCAGAATCTCCCAGGGATTGAGGCCTGGATACTTGAGGGGAGCTTTTTTCAGGTCTATTTCACAACCGCCGGCAAGGCGAGCCGTTTCGCCCACCGACGAAGAAAGGCCGCCGGCGCCGTTATCCGTAAGGCAGCGATAGAGCCCGCGGTCTCTCGCGATAAGGAGAAAATCCGTCATCTTCTTCTGGGTGATGGGATCGCCGATCTGGACTGCCGTCACCGGCGAGCCTTCGTGCAGTTCTTCCGACGAAAAAGTGGCCCCGTGGATCCCGTCCTTCCCGATGCGGCCGCCTGTCATGACGACTAAATCGCCCGGCATGATCCGCTTCGTATGGGTGGGCTCACCGTTGAGACGCGCCGGCATGATGCCTCCCGTGCCGCAGTAAACCAGGGGTTTACCCAAGTAGCGTTCATCGAAGACTATAGAGCCGTTGACCGTGGGGATGCCGCTCTTGTTTCCACCGTGCTCCACCCCTTCACGCACCCCCTCGTATATCCGCCGGGGATGCAGTATGCGCGGCGGCAGGGGTTTTGCGTAGGCGGGCGGCGCGAAACAGAAGACATCGGTATTGAAGATGAGTTTTGCCCCCATGCCGGTTCCGAATGGGTCCCGGTTGACCCCGACAATCCCCGTCAGGGCGCCGCCATAGGGATCAAGCGCCGAAGGAGAATTGTGCGTCTCCACCTTGAAGACCAGGTTGTAATCGTCGTCAAATTTAATGATGCCGGCGTTATCGCTGAAGACGGAGAGACACCAGTCATCCTTACCGAGGCTTTCCCTGATTTTCTTTGTGGCGCCTTTGATATAGCAGTCGAAGAGAGAGCTTATCAGGACGGTTTTGCCTTCTTCCTCCTCGTAGGTGATCAGGCTGTTGAAAATCTTGTGCTTGCAGTGCTCGGACCAGGTCTGAGCGAGGCATTCCAGTTCCGCATCGGTGATCTTTCTGCCGAGACCTGCCTTTTTCCTGGCCTTAAGCGCTTCCTCATTTTTCAGGTAGTTGCGGACGACGCGCATTTCCGCAAGGCTCATGGCCAGCACCCGTTCATTGCTGATTTTAAGGAGTGCCTCATCGTCCACGTCAAGGTCTATCTCTCTGGTCTCCGGCTGATCAATGCCAACGACACGGGGCACGCAGGGGGTGATGCCTTTTTTTCTGTCCCAGGTTGTCCCGTCAATGATTTCATAGCGTTCGATGAGTTCGTTGGCCAGCAGGCTGGTGGCTATAGATTCCGCCTCTCTTCTCCCAATTGGACCGCTGATTGCATATTGGCGGGAGGTATAGACCGGCGGCACTTCACTCCAACGTTTTCCCATGAGCAGCCCGATAGCCTCCCGAGCCGTCTTGCCCACGTTGTCGGTGACGCCAGGACGAAACCCCACCTCGATCAGCCAGTCGAAGCAGTCCATAAGGGGCCGGTTTACGGCAAATTCCTGGATGACCGGGTCGGATAGGGGACCGACGGCAGCTTTACGGAGTTCATCGCCCTTCAGTCCGTCATCTATGGTATAAACCTCGACGGTCTTTACGGCATCCACCTGAATTCCCAGGTGCTCGACGATTCTCCGCCTGATCTTTTCTCCAAGGGCGTCCCTGATTCCTTTTTTAAAACCGATTTCTATCCGGTCAGGCATGTACGTCCCCGCTTCTCCCTTTCCTTAGGGTTATCATTCCTCAGGCTTGTCAATAGCAAAAGCCCTTCAATAAAGCAAGTTGTGGCTTCATTATTCCATTGACATACAAGACAGTCGTTCCTATACTCCCCGGAAGAAAAGGAAGGAGAAGAAGCATGGAAATGAAAGCTGGCCTCTCTACTCAGTGCGTCCATAGCGGAGAAATTCACGATTCGGAAGGCTCTCCGCACACGCCCATCTATAACACCACTACATTTGCCTTTCCTTCAACAGAAGCGCTGTTGGATGTCGTAGAAGGGAGAAAAGAAGGTAATCTATACACCCGGTATGGCTTAAACCCTACCATCAAAAGTTTGGAAGTCAAACTGGCAACAATTGAGCATGCTGAATCGGCTATTGCATTTTGTTCCGGAATGGCCGCTGAGTCCGCCTTGTTCCTTGCCTATGCCAGGAAAGGCGTCGTATGCTTGGGGGACGCATATGGCGGAACGTTGGAACTCCTGGGCAGCCATCTCAGAAGTCTGAATATCCCCGTACATTTTTTACTCGGCAGTGAACTGGACAAACTGGCGCCTCTGTTGAAACAAGGCGTAGATATCGTCTTTTTTGAAACCCCAACAAATCCAGTCCTGGAGATATTCGACATAAAAGAGATATCCGGCCTTTCTCACAGATACAATGCCCTTGTCTGCGTGGATAATACATTTGCCACGCCGGTGAATCAGAACCCTCTTTTATTGGGTGCGGATGTTGTAGTGCATAGCGCTACGAAATATCTCGGTGGACACAGCGACATTACGGCGGGCGCCTTGATGGGTTCTAAAAAGATATTAGATCCCGTATTGCCATGGAGAAAAAATCTGGGACAGATGATTGCCCCGGAAGTGGCCTCGCTTTTGCTCCGGAGCATAAGAAGTTTAGTGTTAAGAGTGAAGCGGCAAAACGAAACGGCTATGGCCGTTGCCTTTAAATTATCGCAGCATCCCAAGGTGAAAAAAGTATACTATCCCGGATTGGAAAATTTCCCATACAACAAATTGGCTAAAGAACAAATGCGCGGCTTCGGCGGCATGCTGACCATTGAGTTGCATCAGGATACAAAAAAAACCGTGGAATTCGTTGATAGAATAAAGTTATTTAAAATAGCGCCGAGTCTCGGCGGCGCTGAAAGTCTCGTAACCCAGCCTGTCACGACTACGCATCACGGGTTAACCGCGACCGAGTTGAAAACAAGAGGGATTACGGGGTCTATGGTACGATTTTCCGTCGGCTTTGAAGATGCGGAAGATTTGGTTGCTGATTTGGAACAGGCGCTCTCGTAAAAATAGGGAGTCAGTTGATTCCAGTCGGGAATTCTCTGGTAAAGATTCAGTCTTGAGGGGGCATGTAATTTTTTTCTGGACTCGACAATAAATTTGAGATATACATCATGGCCATGAGTAATCACATGGTCATACAGGGGCGTTTAGTAAGCAGTGACGACATTGATACAGTTCGAGA
>DATESZ010000183.1:0-8037 GCA_035283845.1 Syntrophales bacterium
TGTCCTACGCTTAAAGTCTGATGTTACCACCAGACCTCCAAGGACTTGCTACCCGGTGGATGGCCATCCTTCCGGGGCGGGATTCACACCCGCTGAATTACACGACCTTGCCCGGCCGCACAATAAATCTGTCCCCTTTTCCGGGATAACGCCTATCTGACGGAGGAAACCAAGGAAATCTTCCTCCCCTTTTTCCTCCGTTACTTTTCCGTCAACAATCTGATAGATCGTAATGCCAGTCCATTTTACTTTTTTGCCTGTTGCAGGAATGCCCAGAAGACTGCCCTGATGGGTTCCGGAAAAGCTCCAGCGTATCACGACTTTGTCGTCTTCAGCTATCTCTTCCTCAATATGAAGATCTGAATCAGGAAAAGCTGATCGAAAATTTTCCATTACTTTCCTAAACGTTTTACTTCCTCGGATGACTTGGGGCATTACTGGATACTGAACGGAAAGTGAAGGGGCAGCGAGTTCATCTATTATGTCGAGATTTGCTTTGCCCCAAACTTGGATGAAACGCCGTGCGATGGTTTTGTTCTCTTGCCTGGACATATCTTCCCTCCTTTGGAAGCGAACACAAAAATCAGCCGCGAGTGTCACGAGTCGGCTGGATTTCCTTGTGTACGCCCGGCATGGGCGTGAACTTATGGGGTGAAAGTGCCCCTCCCCCTGTACGTGAATCCTGCCAATGTAAGTACATTGACACAAGTATTAGCCAAAGGCAAGGGCGGAACCATTTGCGTTCGAGTGCGGCGCCGGGTTATATTCTTTTTATTTTTTTATGTCATTTCTTGCGTCTCTTGGCGCTTCCTTTATTTCCGCATCCTGCCAAACTGCATTTCTATTTTAGCAGTGCAACCTTTCAAACAAATATCTGTGTAACCGGATGTTCGTTAAACTGCTTTGCCCTGCTTCTGATACGTTCTTCCATCAGGGTAAGATCGGCTATGATAGCCTCTTCGGGACAATCCCGCACGCATTGAAAACAGCAGATACAATTTTCACCGAATTCCGGATAAGGCGAAAGTATAATGGCCTGGACCGGGCAGATTTCCGCGCATACCCGGCATTCTGTACACAGTTCTTCGTTTATCTCCTTCTTCGGCATGTGTCCTTTGGCTGTCTCAAGAGTCATTTTCCCCATCTCAGCATGAACCTTTTCAGGCTGATACGCCAGGTCAGAAAGGGAGACAGCTTCGGGAGTCTTGGCCGCCATCTTTTTCAATACTCCGGTCACCAACTCCTGAATTAACCGGTCATCTTCCTCATCCGGATGGCCTTCTCCCAAAGGATTTTCGCATCGCCACATCATTGAGTGAAGCGCCAGCACCTTGGCCGCTCCGACAAGAGAGAAACCTTTGTCCGTCAGGGCTTTCCCCATGCCATAAAGCGCAATGCCACTGCTGGCTCCGCCCCAGGTAACAAACGGCACGGCACAGAAATCCGCATTTTTCGGCAGTTTTGAAATAAACTGCATTATCGGCGGAACCGGATGGTTCACATATACCGGAGAGCCGATGAACAGGCAAATTTTTCCGTTCTCAACCTCGTTGATAACTGAAGAACCGTCATCACCTTTCCCCAAGTCCGCAGATAAAACAGTCATACCGACATGTTCCAGTTCTTTCTCAATTACCTGAGCCACATGGCGGGTTGCCCCCCCGGGAGAGCAATAAACAATAGCAGCTTTCTTTAACATCCTGACCTCCTTTTATAATTTGATATATTTAAAGAATATAACGGGACGAGCTGAACGCGTGCCATCTAAAATGGCGTGTTCACACGCCATTCTTAGGCGGCTCAGCGCTCCAACGATTGTTCGCTAGGCCACCTCCGGTGGTCTAGCGCTGGCGCAGCAACTCGCCCCGTTCGCGGCGCGCCGGAGACGTGCCGCGAACGCAAAAATCAGCGGGAGGCGTAGCCGATCCGCTGGATTGACTGGTTGGCCATTTTATCTTCCCGCTTCGACCAAAGACCCATTAATGAATTTGTGGATGATGCTTGATACATAAGTTTGATAGGGCAGACCTTCATTAACCGCTTTTCTCTGAAGCTCAAGAAGATCTCTTTCAGAAATCCGTATGTTCAGCCTCTTGTCCTTTCGCAGGGTATTGCGAGCGTACGCAACCAACTCTTTCTTTCTTTTCGCAAGGTTTGCAACAGGGACCCATTCATCTTTTTCAAAGCTATCGAGTATTTCCTTTTCTTCTTTCGTTAATTTAATCTTCATATTTATCTCCAAGATATCTTTGTGTTGCCTTCCTGCTTGGAATAATGGTCTTCAGAAATAACTCTTCCTCATTCTCAACATAAGGTACAAGATAGGCGTAATTGATGATACCGATAACCATAATTCGCTGTCCGGGGTATGCCTGCTGGTTGGGATGTAGATAATCGTCTAATATGTCACCCCTTTCAATGTAGAAAACTACATCCTCAAAACAAATGCCCCGCGATGTTTTAAGAAACACGCTCTTTTCTGTGTTCCAATTTATGCTCTTCATTTGTTTTTAGGTTATCACAATGTGTGCATTATGGCAACCTTTATATTTTATACCTAAAACTGGCCATTGCATTCATAACTAAATAATATAATTAGAAATAGTGTTTCGCATGAGTGAACGACAAATTTGGTAACACATTAATATTCAAAAGGAATCGAGATTCATTCGCCACTTTTAGGTTATATGTATTGCGGCCAACGAGCCTGTAGAAAAAGTCCTTTTACAGAGAGATATTCTCCCGCTCTGCTCGGTTTTTTTCAGTTTTTCAATTCAGGCGGGCAGTTTATTTTTCCGACCACTTACTATTGCCGTTTCCTTTGGTCCTTGATGCCGGATAGCGGGGGTTTATCCTGATTCCGCCCTGTTTTATGATGGCATATCTCCCTTTTACCGATACATCATGCAAACCCCAACCCGTAACGGTGTATCTTTTTCAAATTGTGCGTGATGCAGAAGAGATTCCACTGCGTATTTACCTTACTCTTTCCCCGGAGGGTGAATCGATCAAGCCCGATGACCGAAGTGATATGGGAAAAGGGCGGTTCGCTTATTGCCAGCCGCATACCGTAAAGTACCCCACCGACAGCAGAATCGATTTTACGCTTCATTCTCTCGGTGAAAGTATTCAGGCCCTTTTCCGATCTTCCGACAAAATAAGCAACTTGGCGTATTTCCGTACGTTCCGGATGACGCAAGCATTGGGAACGCAACGCACAGGGCAGACAAGCCGACTTCGGCCCCTTGAACTTATATGCCCGAAAGTTTCTCACAACAACGTTGCCGCCGCTCCTGTATAGACGTTTACCCGCCGGGCACTGACAATATCGCAGATCCTTGTCAAAGATGAAGTCCTTGGTGACAAAGAGGACTTTGCGGCCTTCCTGTCTGTCCTTCTCCCTTCTTTCCTTCCTGGTGCTCTCCTTGTAACGGTCATATTCGGCAAACCGGGGATCACGCTTCCGGAAAAGATTATCAGCAACATAGGCGTCTATCTCCCCGGTGAATAACATCTCCATATTTTTCTCCGTATGAAAGCCACTGTCGGCCGTAAGCTTTGTTTCTGCAAAAATGTTTTCTTCCTTGCCGATAGCCTGAAAGTTCTCTTGCACGCCCTCGACCATCGGTTGCAATAAATCATGCTCCTGCGACTCTCCGAACGCCTCCGCATGAACAATAACCTGGTGTCTGCCATCCACGACCGTAACGCCATCATAACCCTGGATAACACCGCGGGAGGTCTTCATCTTGGCAGACTCATTGTCCGTGATATTGCTCTTCCTGGCTTTTACCATCTTGCCTGGTTTGTCATCGTTATGGCTCAACCACTCCCTGATCTTGACAACCTTTTTTCCAAGGGTCTCTACGAATTGCTTCTCTCGGATTAACACCATTTCATCCGTCTGGATTTGGTCATGTTCCCGGTGCTTCTCTAATATCCCGCCGATCGCTGCCTCCATTTTGGCCGCCTTCTTCTCAAAGTCAGCCCTGGTCCCGCTCCATTCCTTAGCTGCGTTGGATGGCAGCTTGCACCCATCGATAGCAAACATCTCTTTGCCGATCAGCCCCAAGTCGTCGCAAACCAAAAGAACATCCCGGAAAAAATGTACGATCTCCTTATCCATGGCGGCAACAAAATCGGCAATGGTTGTGAAGTGGGGTTTTGTATCGCAACTTAAAGCCATGAAGATGATGTTCTCCTCGCAAGCCTGAGCAATCCTTCTGCTGGAAACGATTCCCCGGGAATAAGCGAAGAGAACGATCTTCAGCAATATGCGCGGGTCATAAGCGGGAGCACCGGTTCTTTCGTTCTTATAACGATCATCAAACATGGAAAGGTCAAGCTCGTGATCAATGAGATGATTCAAAGAGTATTCCAAAGTACCAGGTAGGATTTGCTTCTCAAAATAGATGGGAATTAGTTTACCTTGCGCGTATGAATAAGGCTTATAACGGGCCATGTAACCTCCTGCAAGAGTGGTTATGCGGTTAATCCCTGATATTACCTCTATCTGCGCTGATAATATATAATAAAACCCAGTTCTTGTACAGCTATTTTACCTTTTTCTACAGGCTCAACCGGTATGGTCAGCGGCTGCGGTCCTTTTCGCCGTCCGCTTCCGGGTAAAGGCATCGGTTACCCGACGCCCTCCCCACAGACCCGGACGTGAAGGTTTCCCTCATCCGGTTCCTCAGTAGCCACAAGCTTTTCGCCAGTGGCTAACCAAACAGGTACGATTCCCGTTTGGCGCATAACTTTTGCTGTCCCAAGTGCGCAATTCTCTGGAGTTTCATTGATATGGTTTGTGATCCCGGAGTATCTCCCATAGTTCCTTCCAGATAAACGTTATGCCTGGCTTCACCTTCCCTACAGTGGGTCCCTGGGACAACAGTTCCCCACCTTATCGGCCATATGGCAATATGCCCTCTGGCCATCGGTGTCGGGTCGGAGGAGGCGCCCCAAAGGCTGGCCTCCGTCCGCCGCTCAAACCCAGCGTGCAGTTTTCCCGCACTGGGCTTTCACAAAGGCTGCCTATCTGGCAGGTGCTATAGACGGTATTAGTGATATAAGATTCACCAGACCCATTTCTCCATATAAGATTGCTTCGGGCAGTTCTTTCCAACCCGCATTACGCCAGCGTTTACGTCTGTGCGACCATATCCGCCGTACAATCCATCGATCCAAACGGTTGAAGAGCTTGCGGACATGGGCCTTACAGTAATAATTCCCCCATCCGCGTATGACTGGGTTGATTTCCTCAATCAGTTCTTTTGTCCCTACCGGAGCCTTGCGCCGCGTTCGCTTTCGTATCTGCTCTGTGAAGTGCTTGATTGATTTCTCACGAGGATAAGCATACAGATCACCCTGCACCGCGCCGCTACGAATCTTTCCGGGTGCCAAATTGAGCTTCAGGCTCCCTCGTTTGATCTTATACCCGAGAAATTCAAACCCCTGACGCACATGCACGATGCGTGTCTTCTCACTATGAAGGGTAACTCCAAGTTTCTCCAGTATCCGTCGCGCCGCGGCTAAGGCCGATACTGCCTCTGACCGGCTCTTGCAGGTCACCAACCAATCATCAGCATATCTTGTCAATCTGTACCCCTTCTTCCTCATCTCACCGTCAAATGGAGTTAAAAGGATATTGCTCAACAGGGGTGATATTACCCCGCCCTGCGGCGTCCCCTGCTCTGTTGGAAGAATTTTACCCTCTGCGTAACATCCAGCCTTGAGTATGCCCTCTATAAGCCTGAGCACTCGTCCATCTGATACACATTGGTTTACCAAAGTCATGAGCTTTTTATGATCCACTGACCCGAAAAAATCTTTTAGATCAGCGTCCAAAATCCATTCGTGACCCTCTTGTAGCTCCCCCCAAATTTTGCGCAATGCATCCTTCGTTGATCTCCCTTTCCGATACCCGAAGTTGGCTTCATCAAATACCGGCTCGAAGATCGGCTCCAACCGGTTTAGCAACGCCTGCTGGCATACCCGTCCATAAACAGTGGGTATCCCCAGAGGACGCAACTTCCCCGGCTGTCCTGGTTTCGGTATCATCTTCTGTCGAACAGGCAGGGGATGATATGTGCCATCCTTGAGCTCTTTACTGACGGAACTTATCCTCGTCATCATCCTTACTTATCTCGCTTTTCCTTTCGCTCCAACCACCCTTGTCAACCGCCTTCCCCAGATCACTCGTCTGCCGATTCCTCGGTCACACGGCTTTCACCGTCCTTCAGGTACTATTCGGTTGTCCGACTACTCACATGGCATCGTTTCCCACTTCGCTTCCACTTATAGGGTTACTTATCCCAGTGCCACCCGGAAATCATGTGAGTCCTCCTGGGGTCACGCACTGATCTTCCATGCCGTGCCGTCCGCAAACACCTTGGTACGGTGGGTGAATGAGAACGCCTTCGCCTCCATAGTGCAGGCTCGACCTTGCCCCACCTTTGGCCGACCGGTTCGTCATAGGATGGCTCCATCGACTACGGCCCGGTATTTCTCCTCAAACCCTTCAGATTCCACCTCGCGGTGGACACCCTGTCCTCCGGTTGTCTTGCGACAGGTGCAAAAGTAGGTACTTCCCCTTGGCTGTATCCACCGTTTCCAGTTTCGTGCCCGTTTATGGTTCACCTTGTTTACTCCCCCGGCCAGCGAGGCGTTACCCCCACTTTTGGATATGGCACCCCTCATCCGAGTGCCAGAGGGACTTTAACCCTCTTGATCAGTGCGCTGCCCAGCGCACACTATGATCTGCTAAGACTTCCAGCCGCCCGTCTCGGGTTCGTTCGCTATTCGCTGTCCTTGCCCGATACCTTGTATCGCCCGTCTTTTACGTTTGTGCTTCCCGCATTCTGCGGAACTCGTTGATGGGCGGGACATTCCCTCCAACGCCGGGATTTCGCTGCTGCCGGATCTCCTGATACCGTCTCTTTTACCCAAGGAAACATCTGGATCTCCCAAGTTCCCGAGTTACCCCCTTGAACACATGCCCTGGTCTCAGACCCCGGTGGTGACCTGATCGCTTGCCATAACGCTCTCAGGTATGCTGCCTTCCGAACACTCCACGTCGTCGGCTTTCACCCCCAGTTGCTTGGAAGCTTATCTTGTTCGTCCACAACTATACATATTTCGGGGCTCAATACACAGCCTGCATCCTCGATCCATCTGGCTTCGGACTCCCGTTTCCGGTCTTGCCCTCAGACTTCACTACTGACCTGCTGGCTAAGCTTTAATCAGGTGGGACTTGAGCCTCTCAGCTCTCACCCACTGGGTAACACTAATCAATTTCCTTCCGCTTCCGCGGAATTCCCAAGACTTCGGATTTATCTTGGCACAAGGATTGAATTGTTAGGCGGCGTTTTGCTTTTGTTCATCTATTGAGCAGGGACTTAATAGTACGCAAGAAACTCTCCGCAGCCTGAATCGCCCGCTCCGCTTGTGGCTGAGACACATGTGCTGTGCCCCCATAATCCCCAACATTGCGTATTTCAAAAAGCCAGTTCAAATCCTTGCCCTGTTCCTTGCTCAATTTCCCCGTCTTGACAAATCGCTGATGAATCGAAGCAATGACCCCGCTATGCTTGCTGAAATCCAAACCTCCGTTGAGCAAAACCGCTGTGGCTCCGTAAAAGGCCATAATACGCACGCGACGCTGCAAAATCGTGGTAGCCTTTGACAGCCAGGTCTTTAGCCGCTTGGATAGATTGTTCTGCTCGTTCAAGATTGGCGGCGATTTCTTGCTCGTATTCTGGCGTCATACCAGTATTCCTTCCCGTTTTGCGTTTCGATAGAGTTGAATACTTCCGCTCTCAAATTCATCCGGAGGAACGGGTTTGGCAGAAATAAGCTGCTCTGACTCTAATTGGATGGGATACAGCACGTCTATAACTGAGAACGGACTCGATAATTGAGGGAACGCTGGTCAATCAAAATGAAGGTTTGTGGAGGGGGGGCTGTGTAGCCCCCTGGTTGGCATTAAGTAGAAACCGATCGTCCTAAGATAGCCGTCTATGATGTTTTGGTTCGACG
>DATESZ010000184.1:0-9478 GCA_035283845.1 Syntrophales bacterium
CGCCTGCATCAGCCAGGGGGCAGGCTTCTACCACGCTTATGCTGCGCGTGGGACCGATTTCCCAACGATCATCGTCACAATCGGGGATTCCACCTTCTTCCACGCGGGGATCCCAGGCCTCATCAACGCCGTCTTCCAGGGGGCGCGCTTCATCCTCGTAATCCTCGACAATGCCACGACCGCCATGACCGGCCATCAGCCGACGCCCCAGCTCGGAATCAGGGCCGACGGCAGCCCAGGCCGGAAAGTCTTTATCCCCGACCTCGTCCGGGCGTGCGGCGTCGGCCACTTCAGAGAGGTTGACCCTTACGACGTCGAGGCCTTCACCGCGGCACTCAAGGCGGCGGACGGGTTCATCCGATCTCCGGAAGGGGGAATCGCAGTCCTCATCGCGAAGCACCTCTGCATCCTGAACCTGAAGGCCGGCGAGGCGCAGGCCATATTCGCGATGAGCATCACGGACGACTGCTTTGGTTGCCGGGCCTGCATCGACGGATTCGAGTGCCCGGCCATCCTTTTTAAGGAGCCGGAAAATCGGGCATTGATTGACCAAAACCGTTGCATCGGCTGTGGCGTCTGCGTGCACGCCTGCCCTGCCGGCGCCATCCGGGCGGAAGGAGAAAAACCATGAAACAGCAGATCATCGTAAGCGGCATCGGCGGCCAGGGGGTCATCTTCGTGACGCGGATTCTCGCCGAAGCGGCAATCGAAATGGGGATGGATGTCCTCACCTCGGAGACGCACGGGATGGCCATTCGCGGCGGGACGGTGATCTCCCACGTGAAGATCGGCCCCTTCACGAGCCCCCTCATCCGGTCGGGACGGGCTGATATCGGCCTCTTCCTTCTTGCGGGGAACCTGGACATCCACCAGGGCTTCCTGAAACCCGGGGGAAAGATTTACATGAACGCGCAGAAAGGCAAAGACGGAGAGTCGATCGACGCAACGCGTCTCGCCCGGGAGCAAGGAGCGCCAGTAGTCGCGAACCTGATTTTCCTGGGTTTCGCCGCCCGTCAGGGGGGGCTCTTTTGCGGAGCGGAAACGATTGAGGCGGTACTCCGAATGATCTCGCCCGCCAAACAGCTCGAAACGAACCTGACAGGCTTCCGCCAGGGCTTATTCTTTAATGAAGACAAGATATGAATATGCAGCCGGCATAGAGGAAATATCCCGCAAATACCACCAGGAAACCCGCACAGGTTCCGGCGATGCCCCGGTAGAGGCGGTCGTTCAGAAAATGCCTCCCCTTGCTGACACCGGCCGACACGGCGGCGTACCAAACCAGATCGGCCAGAACGTGACCGGCAAAGAAGAAGGCAATCCCCCAAGGGCCGTACTGGAGAGATTGCAGAATGTAACCAAGGCCGATGGTCGCCCACCAGATGACCCAGTAGGGATTGGACAGGCTCAGCAACGCCCCGCTGATCGCCAGGTGATCATGCTCTGAAGGTTCGGCGGCCTGCGGCAAACGCAATGCGGGCAGGGAACGGAACATACCGAAAGCCATCCAGAAAAGGATCAGGCTGCCCGTCAGGGCAATCACGACAAAAACCAACGCATGCTGGAGCAGAGGCGCCAGTCCCACAAGCAGAGAGATCATAAGGGCCAGCTCCAGAATGCTGTGTCCGAAAACCAGAAGCGGTCCAGCGATGAAGCCCCGGCGGGCGCTTTCACTGATCGTCGCGGCCAGCAGCGGCCCAGGCATCATGGCCCCGGAAAGGGCGATGACGAAGGAAGAAAAGAAGATCGATATAAGTATCAGCATAGGGACTGCTACTTCTTGTGCCTTGAGAGAAAGGCCGTCACCGTGTCGTTTTGCAGTCCGGCATCCATAAAGTTGTCTCTGTTTTTATCGACCTGCCGGCGAAAACTTCAGCGAGCTGAGCCAGGGGTCTGTGAGGGGTCTGGTCCGTTCGAAAAGGGCTTCCTTGTGCGCAGAAATATCCGCCCGTTTTTTGATCAGGTAGACAATCACGCCAGGCTCGATGTTTTCGTTGAAATACATCGCACCGACGAGCCTTTCGCCATCAAAGACGAGCTTCTTGAACTTCCTGCTACGGTCATCCGTCTGTTTGATCACCTGGTAGCCCTGGCCGCAGGGCAGAGACATGCCTATAGAAAAGGCCTTGTGGCCATGGAAATTGGAGACCGTCACGGGTATGCCGCCCTCGTATTCAATGCTCTGGCCTGCCATATTGCCTCCGGCTACTTTACCCTGGTTAACGGCGCTCGGCAGAATGGCGCTCACCTTCTGCTGCTGGGTGAAGAAGTCGGGAGGCTCAGCAACATCTCCGGCGGCATAGATGCGGTCAGCACTGGTCCTCATCCGGTTGTCCGTAACTATGCCGCTGTTCACCTTGACACCCGACCCAGCTAAGAAAGATGTTCTGCTCCTGACACCGGCAGCATTGACGAGGATGTCAGCCCTGAGGAGTTTCCCGTCGGAGAAGGCTATCTCCACCCGTCCGTTTTTCTTTTTTACCTCCGAAGCCGTCTTACCGGTAAGGAACTCCGCCCCGCGGTCCACGAAGGTTTGCCGTATGTAAACTTCTGCCTCTTCGTTGTAGCAAAGGGGAACTATGCCCGGCTCTTTCTCGATAATGGTCACATGGCAGCCCCTTCCCAGCAGAACGCTGGCGACTTCCATTCCAATGCTGCCCGCGCCAAGTATCGCAACATCCTTCTTGCCGTTCAGCTCCTGGATAAGCTTCCGGCAGTCCGCCAAAGTTCTGAATCCCAGAGCGCCAACTTCTGCCAGGCCTTTGACCGGAGGCGCAGCCGTTTCCGCCCCGGCAGCTATGAGCAGGAAGTCATAATTCTCTGAAGTACCGTCGTGGTAGACAACCTGCCTCTTTTCCGGGACTACGCGGCTGACTTGCCTGCCTTTAAACAGGGTGCTTTTTAGCTTTTTGAAATAGTCCTCGCCTTCCATCCACAGCTTGGCCTCGGTTATCCTTCCGGAAAGCAGATAAGGCAGAGACGCAGGCGAGTAAGGGGGGCAGTCCTCCATGGTAACCAGTTTTACTTCATCTTCGGAGTTCACCGCCCGGATTTTCTCCAAGGCGCTCAATGCCGCCGTTCCCGCGCCGATTATAAGATGCTTTTTTCTCGCCATTGCTTCACTCCTTCGTCTCTGTTGGGTTCACCCGAAAAGGCAAATAGTATACGGCTGGCCCGGCGCCGAGCTCTTCAAGCAGCCGGAAGCCCTTCCTTTTTTGGATCAGCTTTGAAACCTCGCTTTCCGGGTCATTCAGATCGCCAAAGTGCCTCGCCATGGCAATACAGTTGACAACGCAGGCAGGTGTCGCTTCAAAATCCTGCCCAACCTTCATTCCTGCGGCAATGCCCCTGTCAATCTTATGGGCGCAGAAGGTGCATTTTGAAACTGTGCCGACCAGATGCCGTTGGTGGGAAGCGCGCCGTTCAGAGGGGAAGTCCTCATTTTCGGTACTGCTTCCGTAGTAGTATTCTTTTGCGTTGTGCAGAACCCGAGCATTGTAGGGACAGGCCGCCTCGCATTGCATGCAACCCAGGCACTTCTCATAGTCTATGAAGACAATGCCATCATCGCGCTGGATGGTAGCTTTGGTAGGGCAAACAGCCAAACATGCCGGGTCCTCACAGTGCATGCAAGGCCGTGGGAGGAACTTGCGGGTGACATCGGGGTATTCACCAGTCTCATAATCATATACCCGGTTCCATAAGATGTGCGGCGGAACCAAGTTCTCAACCTTGCAGGCAACCGTGCATGTCTGACAACCAGCGCACTTTTTTAAATCTATTACCATTCCCCACTTAGCCATCTCTCTCTCCTATCACTTATAGATTCTAACTTTGACATGATCCTTGGAACCACCGCTCTCGTCTGTCAGCTCTATCAATGCCGGAGCTATCTGGTTCAAGTTCGGTATATTGAGGTCTTTGGCGAAAGGCATCTTGAATTGTCCATACATCTGAGTGGTTAGAATGACATCCGGCCTTATCCCTTCACGAAGCACAGCTTTACCCTTAGTCTTGGCATAGGGAGACTCAATCCATATCTCATCGCCATCCTTGATGCCCAGCTTCTTGGCTGTATTGGTGTTTATCTGCACCCCGGTGTGACCCAAGACATCACTGGCAGCCTCGTGCAGTATCGATACCGCTGCGTTCGAGCCCCAGGCATACTGCATGCTCCGGGTATTGACGAGCCACAGAGGGTAGTCTTTGGGATCCTTGCCGTAGCGCTTCTCCGTCACATCGTCAAGGATATGAGCAATATCATGCCACTCCGGCAACGCCTGATACTCCTTGGTCTGTTCGTCCCACCAGGTAATATTATGCTCCTTGAGCCTGACTTTCAGCTCTTGCCCGATTCGCAGCACCCGTTCCTCGTATGGAAGCTCAAAGCGGATGCCGTTTTCCTTCATGTGAGGGTAGATGTACCAGGGCCGAGTATAAACCAGGCCATTAACATAGCCAGGACCTATCTTGTTGGGATAAGGTCCAAAGAAACCACCGGTTTGCTTGAACCAGTCCAGCCCGAACTCAACGGCTCCCTGGCTGAACATCCGGGTACCCGCCCGACAGACGCGGTCAAAAATCTCCTCGGCAGTGTATTTCTTGTCCGGCGCCAGTTCGTGGGGCGTACCCTTAAATGCTATCCCCAAGTAGGCGCCATAGTTGAGCGCCTTGTTGTAGTCGGCGAGCATGCCCATCTTATCTGCCAGTTCAGTGGCAATGTCGCTGATGTTTCGTGTATTGCCAAGCCTCTCCACTACCGGCTGCTTGAGGACGAGCCCGCTATGCTCCCAGAATTGCTCGAAAAAAGATATTCCACCGCAGGGCCAGATCTGCAATGCCTCAAGGTCGCCGTCTTCAGGCAACACCAAGTCGGCAAACCATACCGTCTCATCCATAGTATAGCCAAAGGCAACATGGAAGGGCATCCGTTTGAGGACTTCCAGAACAATCGGCGTATCAAACTGGGAGATAACCGGATTGATCTTGTAGGTTATGAAAACCTCAGGCATGGATGGGGCCGGCCAGTTTTCCGGCGGCTCCACGAGCCATTTCCAGGCAAGGTGCAGTGGGCCAAGGAAGGGGCCGACAAGTGGTGTTATTGAGGCGCAGCCGTCACGTCTGCCCGCTGGAAAACGCCAGTGTTCTTTATCGGTGGGGTTAAAGGGATACTCCATGAAACCATCATTGGTCTTGACCATAGGACCACTGAACAGAACCCGGTTACCCAGGTGCCCCCCGGGAACCTCCAGCGCCCCTACCAGGGTCTGTAGCACGTGACTTGCCCAGACACACTGGTAGCCCCCCCAGCCGTTATTCTGGGTTTTACCAAGCGTCACACAGGCCGGGCGGTAAGGCAGTTCCACACCATCAATCTTTATCGTTGCCCCGACCATGGCCTCGGTGACGAAATCATTAGCCTGCTTTCTGATAGTTTCTGCGGGCACGTCGCAGATTTTTGCCGCCCATTCCGGCGTAAACTCCTTGACATGCTCTATCAGCAGATGGAAGGAAGGCTTCACCTGGATCTTTTCATAACTGTCCACTTTACCATCAGGGCCTAAAGTGATGCCGCCGGCAGCGAACTCGCTTTCCAGCGCAACGTCTTTGACTTCGCCATCAAATGGCTTGGCCTTGTTATCCGCGGTATCCCATACCATAGGCTTTTGCGTTTCTGGGTCACGCAGAAAATAGCCGTTCGGCGCGACTAAGTAAGGGCTATTGGTCATTGTCTTCAGGAACTCAATATCACAGACCTTATGCCAGTCCATCTCGTGGAGGATGACGTTTAACATTGCATAGAGAAAAGCGTGATCCGTCTCCGGCTTGATTGGAATCCACTCATCAGAAACGGCCCCGGTCACAGAAAGGTGGGGTTCAACCTGCACCCGCTTGAAGTTTCCCTTCGCCCGTGCCTGAGCCTGGCGGTACACGCCGGCGGTGCCGCCGGAGGCAGCATCACTGCGTCCGAACACAATGGTGTAATGGTTGAGCGGGGTGTCCTGAATGCAGGTGAAAGCCTTGTGCCACATCTCACCAAAGAGATGTTCTGTGTGGTAGCATTTCACGCCGCCGCCCTGCGCCACCGAAATATCTACCGGCCCCCATATGCCCGGAGGCATACCCCGGGCAAGAGCCAGACAACCGAAGATGACGCCCATGGTTCCGTAGAAGGAGGGGCAGGCTCCGTCCGACCCTTCAGCAAAGACTACTGTGGGGTAGCCGTTCTTATCAACAAGCCCCTCCTTTCTAACCGCCACCATCTTCTTCGCCCAGATATCCAAGGCTTCTTCCCAGGAGATATTAACAAAGCCAGGGTCTTCATCAACACCCTTTTTCGGGTTTGTCCTTTTCATTGGCCCTTTTAGCCGGTTGGGGTTGTAGTGCTTGTTGATCATTCCCTGAGCCTTGGCGCATACCTTGGCCTCGGCGGGATGGATACTGGCAAAATCATCATTCGGTCCAATACCAACCGCCACTCCATCGACCACGTGCACTTTCAGCAGATCAGGTCCACCCGCGTTGCAAGACATACAATAAGTAGGGACCCACTTTTCATCTCTCTCGCTTCGCTGCGCCATCGTATATCTCCTTAATATTTATAAATTATTAATCGCTGTCGACCCTATTCAAACCCGTATTCCTTCCATCTTCGGCCGATCAATTCCTCCTGCTCCTTAGGAAGCATGGTCGTCAATGGGGGCTCCCGTTTTCCATCAAATTGCTCTTCAGGTTCTAATTCCCAGTTCACTGTTGCATCAATCAGGACACGGGTCCAGCTTCCCTGGCCGTATTTTCGCGGATCCTTCCTTTTCAAAGGTACACTGGCATCGAGAACAGAACCATGGGTTCCAGGGTAGAGCGTGATTGCGTCCATAGCGGGGTTGGCCCGACTCGAAATTGCCCATGACACAGCTTCTGGGTCATGTATATCTATGTCGTCATCGACTACAATCACGTATTTGCCTATGTACGGGCTCATTCCTGACCCCCATATTGCAAAAGCAACCTGTTTAGCATGTCCCCTGTAGGCCTTTTTTATACTCACTCTTATCTCATGAGGGCCAGCCACAGAGATAGGTCCCCAAACATCCGTTACCCCGGGGACGCCTACATCTTCAAACATATTCCACAACGCGGCGCAGTCTGAAGGTGTGCTGAGAAAAGGGCTTTCAGACAGGCGCCCCGGGGTGCTTCCCTCAATTGCTCCCCTAAAAATCGGATCATTTCGATGCGTAATTGCGGTTACTCTAATGAACGGCTTCGGGCTCTTTAGTCCGGCAGAAAACCCGGTATATTCCCCAAATGGCCCCTCCATGCGTACATCATTGGGGTCCGTTGAGATATATCCCTCAACAACAATTTCAGCGTCCGACGGAACTAACAAATCTGAAGTCTCAGCCTTCACTAATTCTATTGGTGCCTGCCTCAGCCCGCCGGCCATCTCATATTTTGGCGGCATGCCCAGCAGCAGCGCAGTAGAAGCGGTTATAAAGAGAACCGGATCGAACCCGTAGACCACCGCAACGGGCATTGGTTTTTTCATGGCTCTATATTTTGCAAAAGCCTTTCCCCAGTTTGCAGTCATGACCAGAAGAATCCCAATAGAGTTCTTATCCAAAATCATTCCCCTGTAGGTCCCAATGTTAATCCGACCAGTCTCGGGATCTCTTGTGATCACGCTCCCAGCGGTATTGATATATCTTCCTCCATCCAGAGTATTCCATACGGGAACGGGAAATTCATAGAGATCAACACTGTCACCCTTGATGATGTTTTCTTTAACTGCTCCATTTGATACCTCTTTTGGCGCTATGGGCTGACGAAACCTCTGCTTGATCGTTCTAACGATGGTTTGAAACGATGAGGCCTCTTTAGGGAGTCCCAGAGCCAACGCCAATCTCCCTTTGCTTCCAACCCCTCCAGTAAAGAGTTTAGTGCAGCGCCCGCTCTTGTAATCCTTTATGTTTTCAAAGAGCAGCGCCGGCTTCCCCTCTGTAAGGGCCCTGCGAGTTATCGACCCTATTTCCATATTCCAATCAACTTCCGCGGTAATCCTCTTCAGTTCTCCTTCGGACTCCAACAAAGAAATCCACTCTCTCAAACTCATTGCCTTTGCGGTTTTTCCATTCAAACCTTTCATATCTATCTCCTTTGGGTGCCTTCATTTACCAACCGAGTTCATCCTCGGTCGAACCAGCCGAATGATGTTACTAAGTGTCTCCCCATTGCTGAAAGGGGCGTACTACCTTCCTATCTGCAGCATTTTCCCCAAGTTGATCTCTTCAGGGTAATAGGGATAGTTTACCAGTTGATACATCGTGTAGTGGGTCGTATGATCTGACTGAAGGTCTTGCATCGTAAGATTGATGCACCCCGTCTGTGGCTTCTGCGGGTCGCCATCAAGATAATCCACACGTCCGTATTGCAGGACAGCCCCTTTCCAAAGTTTCATCTGCCGATCATATATATCCGTTGCCGCAACCGCGTCTCCACTAAATATGTAAGGCCAGACCGGCATATATATGATCCTTTTTCCGTATACATGTTTGATCTTCGGTATGGCCTCTACTACGTCCACCGGCCATATGACCCAGCCCAGCCGGGGATATTTTTTACCAACATCAAATTGTATGTTCTTACTGAGATTTCCCTTCTCATCATGAAGAGGAGTAGGGCTCTTGGGTTCGGTCACCAGCAACCACTTTTTTCCCAGGAGCTTCATATGATGATCCGATGGTATTTCCTGAAAGCCGAAACCATCCCCATAGGTCATATCCGACCCGGCTATGTTATCCTGCCAGGTGGTGGCGCTTACCCGAATTGTCCTCTTGAAGGCAGGAAGATATGCAAATCCCGTGTCGTAAGTCTTCGCGAAATCATAATACCTCACGGTAAACTGCCCCAGCCCGGTGATCTCACGGGGATAAGTAGTTACAGCAATCCTTTTTGTCAGGAGGTTCTCATAACCGGGAAGTACCCCAAGGGGTGGCAACGTTGTTCTGCCGGTACACTTTACAAACCGGAGTTCCTGTCCTACTGTCTTATAAACCTCCCCCCTGGAATTAACATACCACATTTCATTTATAGCGCGCCACGAATCCCATATATATCCGTAATACATGTTACTAATTGCCTCCAAGCCGGTCTTTGCATTGGGAAAGGGAATGCCGCCCGCCCAGGGAGTGCCTTTCTTTTCATAGTAAACCACTCCGTTTTCATCAATGACCGCCTTGCCCCGGTTCCTTTCAGTAGTCTCCCGGAAGGGTTTCGGATTCAACTGATCAGGTGGTAGTTGGGTCCCTATCTTCAGAACCATTCCTCTTTTTATAAATTCATACATACCCGCAGATAAATACTCCTTGACCAGATCCACATTGTTCTTGTCGATCAGATCCGTGTTCTTCACCTTCCCGCCGGTCAGATCCTCAATGGTGGGGGGAACAGCCTTCCCCGCGACCACATCCTCTATGGAAGG
>DATESZ010000185.1:0-10368 GCA_035283845.1 Syntrophales bacterium
TCATCGGCTCTTGTTCTCACCGTCAGGGCCCACAAAACATCCGTGGGGTCATAGATATCTACATCTTCATCCACAGCGATAACCCATTTCAGGTCTTTCACGGCGCCAAAAGCAGCGCTAATAAGATTCTGAGAAATTCCAAACTGCATTTCATGGTCTATCTTGCACTGGATCACGGCGCCCAGAATGCCTCTCATCCCATCCAGGATGTGGCAATTCAAAAATATGTTGGGAGCGGTATTTTTACAGGCGTTGTAAATACTGGCTTCAGAGATGACGGCACCGAGGTTGGAGCTCTCCCATGAATCTGCAAGCGGCGTATAATAAGCTGGATTTGCTCTGTGCGTGATTGCCCTAACCTGGAATCGAAATGCCCTGTCACAGAGCCCTTCATAACCAATAAATTCCGGGAAGAAATAATCCGGCCTTTTCGTTGGCTTGGAGGGTGGTTTTCCCTGGTTAATCTCAGCAACATCCTTCTCTTCATAAAGAACTTTCCCTTCCAGGACCAACTCAGCATCTGCAATGCAATATGCATCAACGCTGCTTGCCTTGGCAAGCCTTACGGGAGTCCCTTGCAGGTTTCCTGCAATGCCGAGGTCGTCAGAACCGCCCGGTCTTATCTGGGGAAAGGCCCCTCCCGAAGCCAGTACATTCAATGCGGGGCTAAGACCAAAATTTATAGTTAATGGGAACTCGCTGCCTTTAGATTTATGATAATGAAGCACCTCTAAAAAATGTCTGTTATACAAGGTTGCCAGTGTCAACCAGTCCCTATCCAGTCCAAGAGACAACCTATGGAAGGAAAGGTTAAAGGCTAAAGGACCGTATCCAATCCCTGCGGGGTATTTCACCATTACCACGCCTCCGGAGAGAACGGGGCAGGCGTCAATCTTGGTCTGGGTTATAATAGGCAATGTTTTAGCCATGTCTATATCCGAAGAGATGATATGCTCTTGGCATAAGGGAGCCTCAACTACAGTTGAAGAAATAGGGTTTTTTAGAGCTTCCAGTATCCGTTTCGGAAGGTCAGGGATAGAAGCATCAAAATATTTTGCTATTCTTTCTCTTCTCGATAACAGGTTGGTTACCGCTTTCCATTTCGGATACCCTTTGATATTTTCAAATACTAATAAGGGGCCGCCTTCGAAAGCCTTCGTTAAGGAAGCAATCTCGTAAACAGGATTAACTTCTTTCTCGATGATAAGGCACTCATCGATCTCCTTCGAAAATTCTATCGCTGTTCTTTGATCGCAAATCACCGGAAACACCCCCACCCTAACCCTCCCCCGTCAGAAGGGGAGGGGATATTATTTACCCACTTAAGTTTGAGAAGAAGCCAAATATTTAATCTTCTTCAATACAAAACCCCAAGCCCAATTCGGCCAACTTGGAAGCCTCCGGCATGCCCGTCTCTTTGTTCCACCCCCTCTGACTGTAATACAGAGGGAGCATCCTATCCAATTCCACGACTTTTCCCCTGGCCCCGCCTTCTTTGAGGGGTTCTGATGTGAACCTCGCAGGCAACCGATCCATCTCTTTAGTGAAACCGAACCTGCCATTGATAATCCTCTGGAGGTTAAAGATTCTTTCCCCTGTATGCATAAACTCCTCTAAGTCTATATCCCATCCGGTAACGGCCCTAAGAAAATCCATCAGGGGCTTCAATACAATTCCTGGAAAGGCCATGAAAAACATGCATACCCCGACAGAGTTCAGCGCAGCAAATAGATCCTGGGATTTAATACATAATTCCACATTGTCCTCAAGAGAATCTGAGTTAAAATCTTTCATTAACTCAGGCATTCCCAACCTGCACCAGGTGTTGGCCGGCGTCATGGAGTTGGCCCTTGCGCCGACAGGCGCCACAGCATATCCCAACCCTTTGGACTTCAGCGCCCTTCCGTCATGCATAGCAATTTCCAAACCTTTTACTTCCATGGCTAAATCTTCTGCTCCCTTGCCAATCCCTTTTGCAAGAGACTTAATTCCATTGGCGGCAAGGTCTCCAATTCCCTCCCTCTTTCCGATCTTATGAATCATTCCTATCAATGCGGAAGTGGATCCCCACCGTAATTCCAGATTTTCCGTCTCACTCCTCCGAATCAACCCCTTCTCATAACATTCCATTAGAAAAGCAATGATAACCCCTGTAGAAATCACATCAATTCCATAATGGTTACAGAGTTCATTGGCTTCGGCTATTTTACAGAGATCATCAATCCCGCAACAGGTTCCCAGAGCAGCGACACCTTCGTATTCAGGCCCTTGTACTGCCAGTTCATTTATACGAGACTTAATAGTCCTCTTACAGGCAATGGGACATTGATAGCAGGCGGCTTTACTTTTTAATAAGATTTCCGTCAAACGCTCGCCCGTAAGGTTATGGTAATTTTGTAAAACTCCTTCGGTAAAATTCTTAATGGGAACATCACCGATAAGATAGCAAGGTTCAAATATACCGTTGGTCCCATGGGTTGTAAAATATCGAAAATGCGGATCTGTTTTGACAAGGGTTCTATAATCTCCCGTTAATTTCTTAAGTAATAATCGATCAGATATGTGGATTTTTGAAGAACCGTTAACCGCAATGGCTTTAACCATTTTTGAGCCCATAACCGCGCCCAGACCCATTCTTCCGGCCACGTTATGTCCATCATTGAAAATTCCTGCGAAATAGACGAGTTTCTCCCCGGCAGGCCCGACAGCCGCGACCCTGACCTTCGGATTGCCAAGCTCTTCCCGGATTAAGGACGTTGTTTCGCAAGTATCCTTTCCCCACAGATGAGCAGCGTTTTTTATGTAAACCTTACCGTTATCGATGAAAATATAGACAGGCTTATCGGCTTTCCCTTTTACAACTAATCCATCAAATCCGCTCATTTTAAGCGCCGTGCCAAAAAACCCTCCGGAATTCGACTCCCCATAGCCTTGAGTTGCAGGGGATCTTGTGACAACAAAGTATTTCACTCCCGCGGGAATTGTACCCGTAAAAGGGCCGGTCAAGAATATGAGAGGATTTTTTGCGTCGAAAGCCCCAATATTTCCGTCTTGGTCGTCATAAAACATCTTAGCCCCTAAACCGACTCCGCCAAGGTATTTTCTGATCGTCTCTGATTCTTCAATTCTCTGTTCCCGAAAAGTGTTATCGCGGAGTTCAACCTGCAAGATCTTCCCGGCGTATCCTCCCGGCAAGTTCTTGCTCCTGCCTCTCAATCCCTCCATGATTATATCCTCCTTACCTTCCTCTAAATTTCGGGTTTCTTTTTTCGATGAAGGCCCTTGTCCCTTCTTTCATGTCCTCGGTTGAGCAAACCAAAGCGGATAGATTCGCTTCAAGCAGCAACCCATCCTCCAAGCACATATATAATCCCTTATTAATCGCTTCCAGAGAGTATTGAACCGCCAAGGGGGCGGCTTTGATAATTTCATCGGCCATCTGTTCACAGGCAGTCATCAGTTCTAAGGCCGGAACTACCCGATTGACCAGCCCGATTCTAAGGGCTTCGCTGGCGCCAATCATTTTCCCGGTAAGAATGAGTTCTTTTGCCATTCCTTTGCCCACGAGCCGGGGCAGTCTTTGTGTTCCCCCGCCGCCGGGAATCACACCCAATTTCAATTCGGGCAGGGCGAATTTTGAATTTTCAGCAGCGATCCTGATATCGCAGGCCATTGCCAGCTCGCATCCGCCGCCTAAAGCAAGGCCATTTATAGCTGCAATAACCGGCTTTCCCATGTTTTCTATTAAATTAAAAAGACTGTGCCATTTTCGGCCCAGTTCTTTTGCCCTTGCCGGAACCAGCTCAATTAACTCCTGGATGTCAGCTCCCGCAGCGAAGGCCTTTTCGCCGCTTCCTGTAAGAATCGCAACACGGACCTCGGAATCATCTATGATCTCGTTGAAGATATCCCTGAGTTGATCAAGCGTTGTCGAATTAAGAGCATTCAATACATTCTGGCGATTTAATGTTACGTAGGCACGCTGTCCTTTTTTTTCAAGAATCACATTTTCCATTTTTAAATATCCCTTATTCTTCAGTTATTATCCTTTTTGTTTTTCCTTCTTCCTTGGTCAAGGTTCCGGGCGGCAGCAAATTTATACGGAATGTTATGAAAAAAGCGTCGTGTAAGGCCCTCTGAATGATTTTATGCAACCCCTCTTTCTCATTTCCTGAACATTCTTTGTCGCTTTCAACCAAGATCTCCACATCTCCTGTTTTGGTTTTCTTTATCCTGAATTCTGTCCCTAATCCTGATATCGTCCGTATGACTTGCTCAATAGCCGAAGGGAAGAGGTTGACCCCCTTAACAATGATCATGTCCTCAAATCTCGTTTTTATCCCTCCTACAGCAACAGGCAAGGTCCTTCCGCAGGGGCAGGAATAATTTTCTTTGATGGTCATGAGATCTTTCAGCAGGTACCGAATTATTGGAAAACCAAAACGCCCGAGGGCCGTGACGCAAGTAATTCCAGTGTCCCCTGCAGCAGGTTTGAGGGTGTCTTGATCCAATAGTTCTACGAGAAAGCGGTCAGCCGAAACGTGGTCAGAAGGAGGATCGTGTTTTTCAAGGGCTTCACATGAGAAATAGAGGCAGCCGCTGGTTTCAGTGCTTCCCGGAATATCGTGGATCTCAGACCCCCATTTCTCCTTGAGATAGTTATGTGTACTCGGGATTCCATAGCCCGGTTCCCCTGCGACGCAGATTTTCTTTATTCTAAGCTCTTTGGGATCGATACCCATCTCCTCGAGCACCTCGAGTTGGCGAAATGCAAATGTGGGACCGCAGCACATAAAGTTGTCTCCGTACGGAGCCAGGTCTCTCAAGAGCAGGAGCCAGGGTCTCGTAGGCAAGGTTCCTTTGGGAACCACCTGACAGCCCATAAACTCAGCGGAATTAAAAATGACCCAGAAAGCCTGAAAAGGTAAGAAACCAAACGCAAAGAATCCCCTCATCCCCGGCCTTACACCTTGTGCGTAGAAGCTGCGCATTACTTGCCAGGCATCATTCTCCACGTCCTCCCATGAACTGCTGAAAAGTCTTGGCGCGGCAGTTGTTCCTGAAGTCCTCCAGAATTTTGGTTGATTCGATGCCGGTGTTGTCGCGAGCGTACCGAAAAGAGGATGGGAAAGCTGATCCCTCTGGATATCCTCTTTTGTAACGATTGGAAGCTTTTGCACATCGTCCAATATTCTTATGTCGTCGGGATGAAAATCATGAGCTTTCCACAGGTTTCTGTAAAATGGTGATTTTTCGTAGGCGAACCCCACGATATTCTTCAACCGCGCTAACTGGATCTCCTTAATCCTGTCGATAGGGGCAATTTCCACTTCAGACCAGTATTTGTCATTATAGGGATGACATCGATCGCCATCTTCCGGAAAATAAATATCATGCCTTGCACCTAAAAAATGATCTGTAAAAATTGCCACAATCCGCCTCCTTCGTAATAACTTCTTGCCTCCCAATGGCAGAAATCTTTACTCTTCGAATATAATTTTATTTGTTTTGGCTTCACTCCGCTCAATAGTTCTGGGATCAAGCACCCTCGCTTTAAGAGCGACATACCAGACATCGTAAAGCTTTTGTTCCAGTATTTTCTCTATCTCCACTCGCTTCTCTTCAGAAAGCTTTTGCTCAGATTCAACTATTATTTCAACTTCCCCCTTCTTTGTCTTCTTAATCCTGAACTCAGTACCCAGGATCGGCATGCTTCGCACAATATTTTCCACAGCCGAAGGTATGATATTTACCCCTTTGACAATAATCATATCCTCCACCCTTGCTTTTATACCACCTATGACCACTGGCAAGGTCCTACGGCAGCAACAATTGAAATCTTCCACCATCGTGATCACATCCTTCATAAAGTATCGGATGATGGGAAAACCAAAGCGACCAAGGGCGGTAACACAGGTAAGCCCCGTGTTCCCTTTCACTGGATCCAATGTCTTCTCATCCAGTAATTCGACGATATACCTGTCTGCGAGGACGTGATCTGAAGGAGGATCGCATTTTTCAAGATCCTGACATGAAAAAAAAACTGAGCCGCTCGTTTCTGTGCTGCCAGGCAGATCATGTATTTCAGCGCCCCAAAAATCCTTCATTCGTTTGTGAGTTTCGGGGATTCCATAACCTGGCTCACCGGCCACGCATAACTTCTTTATATTGAGGTCTCTCGGATCAATCCCCATTTCCTGCAGCTCTTCAGCCTGTCTGAAAGCAAAAGTCGGGGTACAGCACATAAAATTATTGCCGTAAGGAGCAAGATCCTTTATCAGTTTAAGCCAGGGTCTTGTGGGTAGGTTGCCTTTAGGGACTATCTGGCATCCCATATGTTGTGCACTCTCCATGATATCCCAGAAGGCCTGGAATGAAGAGAAGCCGAAAGCAAAAAAGGCTCGCCACCCCTTCCTGATTCCCTGAGCATACAGAGCCCTGGCGGTTTGCCATACCGTATTCTCCATATCCTCCCAGGTACTTCCAAAGAGTCGGGGGGTTGCTGTAGTGCCTGAAGTACGCCATAACTTTGGCATCTCGCTAGGCGGCGCAGTCCATAAGGTGCCAAAGGGCGGATTTTCCTGCTGATCCTTCTGATAATCTTCCTTTAAGACAGGAGGGATCTTTCTGATGTCATCGAGATGTTTGAGGTCTTCTGGATTAAAATTTCTTGATTCCCAGAATCTTTTGTAAAATGGGGATTTTTCGTATGCGAACTTCACAATATTTTTTAACCTGATCATTTGTATCTCTTTTATTCGTTCAAGCGAAACTGACTCGACTAAAGACCAGTGACTGTCGTTAAATGGGTGGCATCTGCATCCATCTTCCGGGAAATATATGTCATTCCTTTCCGTCAAAAAGTGATCAGTAAAAATGGCCATGAGAGATACTCTTTATCAGTAAGTCTTAATCTTGTAGACCTTGCACATGCATAGTGCTGCTCTGAGCGGCCAAACCCCGTCCACCTGATTACATGCGTCCGGGTCATCATTTATGACTACTTCGATGTTTGACTCCCATACCCCATGAAGCCAGGGTTCTTCTCCCGGCTGTTCAGGAAACCACCAGCCATGCTGAGCATGAACCACTCTTGGATCAATACCATCGAAAAATTGACATTTTTGTTTTACCCTTCCCCTCAGGGTCTCAATCCAAACCCAGTCGCCATCACTGATGCCCATCTCGGAAGCTGTCTTAGGGTTGATTTGCACCAGCGGGTTGGGGTGCATTTTACGTAGAGAATCAATTTGTCGATGTTCCGAATGAAAAAAGGGAAGGTGCCTGCCTCCCGTAATCAGGATCAGCGGGAATTCTTGTGCCAGCTCCGGATTGCTGACAGGAGTCTCATCCGGTTCGTGGTAACTCGGCAGTGGGTCGTAGCCAAGCTTTTCCATTATGGTTGAGTAAAGCTCTGCCTTCCCCGTAGGCGTGCCAAATCCTAATCTCTCGTATTTCTTCTCTTCCCTGGAAATTTCAAGATACCCGCCTGTTTTCTCTATAAAATCTTTTAAGCTGCTATAGCCCAATGGCTCAAGGCAATATCCAAAGGCCCCCTCAAGGCTTTCCCATGGCCAGTACTCTTGCTGCCCCAACCGTATCCCCAACCCTCGCCAAAGGTCATAATCAGGCCTTCGGTCATATTTCCCCTCAACTATATTGGGCAGGGCTGCTTCTCCGGCATCTATGGGAAAAGAATAAAGCTGCGGTCTTTCTAACCAGCAAGCTGAGGGCAAGACATAATCGGCAAGCTCGGCACTCGGGGTCATCCAGTGTTCGTGGACCACATACAGGTCCAAAGACTTCAGGGCTTTATATACCAGTTTGGTATTCGCCTGGGTTACCATAGGATTGCTGGCCACGGTCAGCATAGCTCTGACAGGATAAGGGTCACCTGTCATCATCGCTCTATAGACGCTGGGCGCATGAGCCATACCAATCACTTGTCTTGGCCATTTTGTCACAGAGTACTTTTTAATCAAATCATAACCGATAAGGGAAATAAGTCTAAATCGGTCTGCTCCAATCTGTTTTTCCCTCTGTTCGGGACTAAGCTTGTCATCGAGCTCTATTTCGTAATCACGTATAAACTCTGGGAGCTGAGAATAGCCAAGTATCGGCTCGCCACCATATATATCTATATTACCGGTTATGGCTGCCCAGATCTTATGGGCATGGATAGCCGCCACATTATTAATCGTCTGTTCTATGCCCATTGATTGATAAATCACAGCTGGTTTGACAGAAAGCCATCTTGCCGCTTCTATAATCTTTTTTGCAGGAATCCACGTGATTTCAGATACTTTTTCCAACGTGTACTCTTGAACATGCTGTTTAATCTTATCGAACCCGTAACACCACTTATCTACAAACTCCTTATCATAAAGCCCTTCATCTATAATGACTTTTATCATTGCCAGCATTAAGGCCGCATCAGTGCCAGGCCTAATTTGCAACCACATATCGGCCCTGTCAGCTCCTCCAATGCGTCTGGGGTCGACGACTAAAAGCTTTACCCCTTCCCTTTTTCGGTCAAGGACAGAAGCCCACAACTGCCTATTGGCTTGTTCCGGATTACCTCCCCACAATGCTATGCACTTGGCTGGCTTGCCCAAAGCCTTACGCATACCGCCAAATCCCGCCCACCATCCCCAGACGGCGAGGCTCACTATCCCTCCAGGTCCAAAACAGATGTTTCCCTGTCCAATGATGTTAGGACTTCCTAACAGGTTCATAAAGCGTAATCTGTGTTCATCACTTGTCCTGCCGGTCCCAAGGCTGGTAGCCACAGTCTCAGGTCCATACTTACTCACTAACTCCTTCAATTTTGCTGCTATCTCATCTAAAGCTTGTTCCCAGGATATTTTTTTCCATTTGCCTTCCCCTTTTTCGCCAACCCTCTTCAAGGGGTAGTTGAGCCGATCCGGATGGTAGATGTACTCTGCAGCCGCCCTTGCTCTGGGGCAGGCTCTTACTACGGAGCGGAGCCGTTTGCTCCTGGGCTCGCCCTTAACCTCTTCAATCTTTACTAACCTGCCATCTTTGACATGCACCTCTACCTTACAGTGGCTATGACACCAATAACAAAGGGCCTTAATTTTCATTTGCTCGCTCATTTTCATCCTCATTGGAATAAGTTTATTCAAGCGACAGGTTCAGAATCCTCTGGGCATTCTTATAGTAAACCTTCTCAAGAACTTGAGGCTTGAACCCGGACTCCTCATAATCCTTGAATAATCGTTCGTGTGGAAGAGAAGGGTAATCCGAGCCGAATAACATTTTGTCCTGGAGCCGCCCGTTAATCTCTTTCTTCAGCGATTCGCTGAAGTACTTTGGGGACCACCCGGAGAGTTCATTAAAAACATTTCCTTTGTGAAGCAATACCGCAATCATTTCTTCTTGCCAGGGCCAGGAGGGATGGCAAGCAATAATTGTGAGGTCTGGAAAATCTGCGGCCACGTCGTCTAAATAAACCGGCTGAGTATACTTCAAATGGATTCCCATGCCTCCTGGCATTCCGGCCCCAATGCCGGTAGTTCCGGTATGGAATTGGACTGGTATCTTTAGCTCAACGCATTTCTCATAGAGAGGATAAAATCGCCTGTCGTTAGGGAAAAACCCTTGGACACTGGGGTGAAATTTAGCTCCATTCAACTTCAGCGCTTTGACAGATCTCTCCAATTCCTGGATCGCCATCTCTCCTTTCCACGGATCGACGCAAGCCCATCCACCGATAAACGCTTCAGGATGATCTTTAACTAACTTAGCCACATAGTCATTGCTTGTGCGAGGCAATCCGGTATTGGTCTCCGCGTCCCAGGCCACTGGCATCCCTCTGACGCCGGCTTTCACAAAATCCTGAACCATTTCTTCCTCTGTCCTTATAGGAGTCTTGACTTTATAGTATCGTTCCATAGCCTCGTTAAATATTTTGAGGCTTTCCATTCCCGTTTTCGTACTCATATGACAATGCACATCAATGGCTTTCATACCTGTTACCTCCTTTGAAAGTATAATAAATTTTCTTTACGAATACTTATTAACTATGTTTATGACCTCCCGCAATGACAGAATATCTCGTGTCAGCGAGTGTAGCTCTGTGTTATCCCGAATATTGCGTGCCAACTCTATATAGTGACCTGCTTGCTCAGAATCAGGAAAAGCCTCGACTACTGTAGTGCGCAGGTTCTCTGCCTGTTGTACCAATTCCGAGCGAGGTATATGGTAAGTCACAGTAAGTCCCACAGCACCGAATACTTCTTCCACTATTTTCTGTTCATTTTGAACACCGCGCATGTTATTGATTATGCCTGCAATACCAACATTGGTACCACGGGTTTTTGCTGCTTCAATGCTCTGAGCAATCTT
>DATESZ010000186.1:0-13091 GCA_035283845.1 Syntrophales bacterium
TACGACCATTCATAATTTGAGGCGCATCACGCGCCTGCCGGAGCCGCATTTCGAGCCCATATCCATACCTGAACTCTTAGGTGAGACACTTTCCCTTGTCGAACCTCAGATTCAACGGACGGATATTAAAGTCTCCCTGGATACAAAGGCGAAGATGCCTCTTCTATACGCGGACCGTGAACGCGTTCAGACCGCCTTGTTCAATCTTATCCAGAATAGCCTTGAGGCCATGCCGGGGGGGGGAATGATAATTGTTTCCGCTTTTCCAGTGCCCGATCGCCATGCTATCGCGCTCTCCGTAAAGGACACAGGCTTTGGCATCTCGCCTGAGCTAATGGAAAGGGTCTGCGAACCATTCTTCAGCACCCACGGGGATGAGGGGATGAGGGGATTAGGACTCTCCATCGTCCAGGACATCGTCAAAATACATGGCGGCGAGATCGAGATCAAAAGCTCGCCCGATGACGGCAGTGAAATCGTTATGTATTTTCCGCTAATTGAAAATTCCGGGGAAAATGCCGATTAACCTTGACGATCCTTCGTCTCCGCTCAGGACAGGCTTCGTAAAAAGTCCTGTTGCTGAAGTTGTGTTCAGTCCTGATTTCCCTTCAAGAGCCCGTAGCGCTGGATCTTATTTCTTAAGGTCTTTCTATCAATACCCAGCAATTGTGCCGTTTTGCTTTGATTCCAGGACGTTGATTTCAGTGTCTGGAGTATCTGAATTCGTTCTGCGCTTTCCAGGGGTGTGAATTCCTGCCGGTGCCGGAATCTTGCCGGTAGATGTTCGGGAAGGATTACCATGAAAGGTGACATCAACAGCGTCTGCTGTAAAACATTCTCCAGCTCCCGCACATTTCCCGGCCAGTCAAAGGCAAGCAGAAGCTCCATCGCTTCGTCGGAGATACGTACATTAGGATAGCCCATCTTTTTCAACAGGAATTCGGTAAGCTGCAAAATGTCATCCTTGTGCTCCTTCAAAGAGGGGATGTGCAAACGCACGACGAAACGGTAAAGCAGGTCTGAGCGGAATCGGCCTTTTCCCACCTCTTCATCGATATCGCGGTTAGCCGCGGCCACGACACGAACGGTGACATGGCGCACCTCGTGTCCTCCCAGCTTGCGCACTTCACCATCCTGCATGAATCGGAGCAGCTTCCCCTGCAAAGCTGGGGACATCTCGGTGATCTCATCAAGAAAAATGGTGCCGCCCTGGGCTGAGGTAATCAAGCCTTCATGGTGATGATCCGCTCCCGTGAAGGCCCCTTTTTCATAGCCGAAAAGCTCTGATTCAAGAAGATTATCGGGAATGGCGCCACAGTGAACAACGACGAAGGGTTTGTCGCGCCGGGAGCTCAACTGATGGAGGGAATGCGCCGTCAGCTCTTTTCCCGTACCGCTTTCACCTTCAATCAGCACGCTGGCCCAGGCGTCGGCGACCCGGGCGATCTGTTTGTAAAAATCCACCATTAAGGCGGAAGAGCCGATGAACTGAGGCGCCTCTTTGTGGTTCGGCAGGCTGCGCATCCGTTGTTGTCTTAGCTCACGTACCTCAAGGATTTTCTTTACCATCCCCCGGATGGCATCGGGCGTGAAGGGTTTGCTGATATAATCCCAGGCGCCGAGCCGCAGGGCCTCCATAGTGGTTTCCAGAGAACCGTAAGCCGTTACCAGGATTACGGGGATGTCCGGCCATTTATCTTGAACGTGGCGCAGGAAATACAAGCCGTCAATTACGGGCATCTTAATATCAGAAATTAAGAGGTCATATCCGGACAGGTCAAGTTTAAGGACCTCTTCGACGGAAGTATGGGCATCCACTTTGTAGCTGGCGCGGAGCAGGACTTCCTGCAGAAACTCACAGGCCACGGCGTCGTCATCTAATACAAGAATACGTGCGGTCATTGAGCTTATAATCCTTTTTGGGCGATATAGTTAGCCAGATCTGCAACGCGGCACGAATAGCCCCATTCGTTGTCGTACCATGCCACGACTTTGGCCATGTTATCCCTCAGTACCTGTGTGAATTCAATATCTATAATGGAAGAATGGGCGTTGCCCTTGAAATCCGAAGATACAAGCCCCGTCTCTTCACAATGCATAATGCCTTTAAGATGCGTGCGTGCCGCTTTTTTCAAAACATTCCGCAGGTCTTCGGTTGAGGCGCCGGTCCTGAGCTCGGCTACAAAATCAACAATGGAAACGGTAGGGGTGGGCACCCGGAGCGAATAGCCGTCAAAGCGATTGGCAAGATCGGGGATTACCAGGGATACCGCCTTGGCAGCGCCGGTGGTCGTGGGGATGATGTTCTGGCCCGCTGCCCTTGCCCGTCTCAGATCCTTGTGGGGCAAATCCAGAATACGCTGATCATTGGTGTAGGAATGAACTGTTGTCATCATCGCCTTTTCAATGCCGAATTGCTTATGTATCACCATGACGGGCGGCGCCAGGCAATTTGTGGTGCACGAAGCGTTGGAGATGATATGGTGTTTTTCGGGCCGGTAGCTTTTATGGTTTACACCCATGACGACAGTCAGATCCTCTTCCTTGGCGGGAGCGGTAATGATTACCTTCCTGGCGCCCGCTTCTATATGCGCGCTGGCTTTGGGACCGGTAAGGAAAAGGCCGGTGCTTTCTATGACAATATCGGCGCCCTCGTCGTTCCAGGGAATTGTAGCAGGATCACGGAAAGCGAAGTTTTTTATTCCCTTGCCGTCAATAACAAAACAGTCTTTTTTGACTTTCACATCTCCAGGGAAGCGTCCGTAGCTTGTGTCATACTTAAAAAGATGGGCGTTGGTGGTTACATCGAAGAGGTCGTTTATGGCCACAACTTGGAGAGACTGTGGGTATCTTGAGAGGACGGCTTTCAATACCTGCCGTCCAATTCTTCCGAATCCGTTGATGCCTATGCGAATCATAGTTTCCTCCTTATACATCAGTTGTCGTCAATGCGGTATTTGTGTGCTACCATTAAATCACAGTCGGTTTTCAGTTTCTGATGCATCCGGGCGTTATCAAGGGCGATGGCGCTCAGGTTGGCCACTGCCTCTAAAAACCTGATTTCCCGGTTATCAAATTCGCGAGCCTCGTCGGAGTAGACTCTCAGCACGCCGATTACCCTGCTTTCGAGGAGCAGCGGCACAACCAGAACGGACTTGATTCCTTCCGCCTTTGCCATATCGCCGTACTGGAAGTTTTTGTCCGTCCGGGCGTCCTTTAACCAGAAGGTTTTTCCATTGAGCGCTTTTTTATCGATGCCGCTTTCTTCAATTAAGACGGGTCCCTTGCGGAGATACTTGTCAGAAAGCCCGTAAGCGGCGCCCATAACCAGTCTTTTCTGTTGTGTATCGACAAGTCGGATGCTGGAGGCCTTTATGTGCATGGAGGTCGCGACGCATCTTACGATTTCCTCCAGTACGAGTGATCCGTCTAAAGAGGCGTTGATTACCCTCGCAACATCGTAGAGAGCTGAAAAATAGTCCATCTCTTTTTTCTTCATAATCTTTACCTCCTAACCCTGTAAAATGATCAAATGTGCGATAAAGAGTTCGGAACCCCCGCGAAAAGCTTTCCCCTTATCTGTTGATTTTAATTGCCGTCCCATTGTATAGGATTTTTCACAATAATTATACAGAAATATTGACTGATGGCTTAAGTAAATATATGTGCAAATTCGAAAGGAACGGTGACACACAAACCGTCCCGCCTCGGTAGTTGGACATGTCTCAGGTAATTGTTAAAAAAGCAACCTACGATTACGAGCTGCTTAAACCGCTGGTATTCGAGATTATGGATGCCCTCGGGGCCGGAGAGATGATTAAGCGCCGCAAGTGCGTCCTGATAAAGCCCAACCTGCTTATTGCGGCGAAACCGGGTGAAGCGGTCCTGACCCACTACCTGTTAGTAAAGGCGGTTGCGGAATATGTGCTGGAAAAAGGCGCCGCACCGCAGGTGTCCGACAGCCCTGCGCTCGGCTCTTTTCAAAAGATACTCAGAGAAAGCGGAATAAAGGACGCCCTTGAGGGACTGGAGATAGGATGCAGAGAATTCAGGGAATCCCTGCCCACGGATGTCGGGGAGCCTTTCGGCGTTATTGACCTGGCCAGGGATGCCGTAGAGGCCGAAATGATTATCAACCTTCCCAAACTGAAAACCCACGAACATATGCTATTAACGCTGGGTGTGAAGAACATGTTCGGTTGCGTCGTCGGTTTAAGAAAACCTGAGTGGCATATGAGGATGGCCGCCAACAGGCATATGTTTGCCCGTTTGCTTGTGCAGGTTTATCAGCGGCTCAAACCATCACTTACCATCCTTGACGGCGTCCTCGCTATGGAGGGTGAAGGCCCGGGTAAAAGAGGCACTCCACGACGGCTTGACATAATTATAGCAAGCCGGGACGCCTTTGCCGTGGACGCCGCGGTATGCCGGATGCTGGGCCTGGAGATGGACATGCTTCCGACCCTGAAAGCGGCAAGAGAATTGCGCTTTCTTGACGATGCGTTGGTGATAGAAGGCGACTTGCTTAGGATAGAGGATTTCCGACTTCCCAAAATGGCTTCCCCGATGCTTGGTCTCCCGATCATGCACGGCTTTATCAGAAGGTTCCTTCTGCAACGGCCCGTCTGTGATGATTGCCGTTGCCTGGTGTGCGGGGAATGCTGGAAATTCTGTCCCGCCCATGCGATAAGCAGTTATGATAAGCGGCTTTATTTCGATTATGACCAATGCATTCGATGTTATTGTTGTATCGAGATTTGCCCTTATGGCGCTCTCCGTACCGCCGAGCCTCTCATGGGCAGGATATTAAGCAGGATTATAAGGGGGAAAAGTTACCGCAGCCGGGCACACTGAAAAATAGGATAAATAAATGAAGACAGCGGTCATTGTAGTGGACATGCTTAAGGATAACCTGAAAGAAGGCAACAATCACCACGCCCTTGCCCAGGCGAGGGCCATCATACCGAACATCAACCGCCTCACGGAAATAGCCAGACGTCACGACTTTCCCGTTATTTTTTCGAATGACAGTTTCCTGCCGGGAGATTTTATTTTTAAGGGGCGGCTGAAGGAACACGCGTTGCGCGGTACGGAAGGCGCCCAGGTAATAGATGAGCTTTATCAGGCGCCAAATGATATCCACCTGCCCAAACGCCGGTTCAGCGCCTTTTTTAAAACCGATCTCGATCAAACCCTCCGTTTGCTGGGGGTGGACGGGGTGGCCATTGCGGGGATTAACTCCCACTGGTGCATCCTTGATACCGCCTTTGACGCTTTATCAAATGATTTTTACGCTTATATTATCTCTGACTGCTGCGCCAGCTTCCGCGCCGACGTCCATGAGACAACCATGAATCTCTACCGGAAGAGCCCTCTTCATCCCCTTTTTCAGGTTATGACGTTTGAGGAATTTGAAGCAACCTTGTCGCAGTCATAAAAAAGGAAGGTGATTACAATGGAAACAAAAAAATTCACCTATTATCAAGACGAGGATATGTATATTGGGTGACTTGTAGAGTTCCCTTAAAATCAAGGTGAAGAAATTGCGTGATGAGTGTATAGTCAGTAAACAGAAAAGGAGGGAAAATGGAAGATATCAATAAAAGCAATCTTGAAAAAGCACTCGCTAAGACGCAAGCCGACGTTGAGGCAACATTAAAAACCGCTGTTTCAGTCGTCAATTCATTAAAAAAATTCCGCATAAACATCCAAACAGGCAACCTCCGTGACTTAAATAAAACGATTGAATCTGCAGAACAGGCAATCGCTGCGCTTAAGCAACAATTTATGAATACCAAGGAGGGATGGAATTTCGACAGTGAAAACTATGTTGCCGGCCGAACATTTATCGAGGAGATTTTGGAGATGTCCAAATCCTTGGGTGTAAAAATGTTCGAACAGGATGAAAGACTTTATTGCTACCCTTTTCTCATACGCATTCTGCCTAATGATCTTGCGGTTCAGATTGATAAACAAAAAGAAAGGCGGCTGCGCCCTTCAACCCTGGTGAGTTACCTTAAAACCTTACAAAATAAGCCTGTAAGGTTCAAGCCAGATGTCTTTTTAGAGAGTCTTTATTTGGCCTATGAAACTCTGATAGAAAGTCGCGGCAAGGATCAAGTCGGCAAGGGAATCGTCATACCGCTTCTTAAAATCTACGGATTACTAACCCTATTACCGGGGCAATCCAAGGATTATTCACGTCAGGAATTTGCTCGCGACCTTTATCTTCTCGATCAGAGTGGTGTGACCGCAACCAAGAAGGGGTTCGTCATAAGACTGCCGGCAAGTACGGGCATAAAATGGACATCGGGCACAATTCGTGTCATCACGCAGGAAGGCCAAGACAAACGATATTATGGAATATCATTTACCAAGAATTAGGAGGCAATGGCCATGTATGTCACATCCCAATACTGGTTAGACACGATTCGTGGGGAGTATTTGCGTGATTTTATTAAACACGGCGGAGCGGCGGTAAAATTTGTTGTCCCTATGGAAGACAATGACCATATTCGATTGCTTAATCTGCTGCGTAAAACTTCAGAAGAGGAAAACTATTTTTTTACATCTGTCAATGCCGTGTCAACAAAAATTCACATGATCGATAAGTTGTTTCATGAGGTAGCTCGACAGATTGATTGGGACGGATTGTCATATGCATTTGTTAAGAATGTCTTTTTAGAAAACGGTTACCAACTGCCAGAGCTACGCGAAGACTTTAATCTTCAGCGCATAGCGGCACTCAACAACCGTGAGGAAAAATTCCTAAGAAAGGAAATACACTCATGGCTTGAAGAAAAAATCTTCCACGATTTTAAAATGTGCCAGGAATTCAGAATTGCGATGATTCGTCTCTGCATGGATCAGCTTGACGCGGGAGCGGCTGCCCCTTTCTTAAGCAATGCTGTCAAAGAGTGGCTGCGGGGGGAACTCCGTTTGATTTCAACATTGAAGGAAGCACTGATCTTTCAAAAGATTGCCCGGCACAATGCCCGCCATATGTTGTTTTCACTCGTCCACTGGTTGCGGGTCAATGGAAAAAGCGGCCTTATCGTGACGCTTGATATAAGTCGTTACCTTATCTCAGCAAAATCGAGAGATCCTGATGCAGGGTTTTTCTATTCCATGCCTGCCGTGTTGGATGCCTATGAATTGCTTCGTCAATTCATCGATGGCACTGATGAAATGGAAGGCTGTCTGATTGTGACCATCGCCCCAAAGGATTTCCTCAATGATGATAAACGGGGTTTAAACCGTTATGATGCCTTGAAATTGAGAATCTGGGATGAAGTTAGAGACAGACAAAGACAAAACCCGCTGGCATCCCTGATTCGCCTGGGAAATAATCAGACGGATTGAATGCCTTGAGTGTAATGGAGGTATGAGCATGAACATTGATAACCATGTGAAAAATAGACGCGCTTTAGAAGCACTTCGTAACGGCGTGCCGAACCGTGACGCAGTTTCAGTGTTGGGATGTAATCAGCCGGAAATAGAAAAAATATTTCTGAGACAACTTCAAAACACGAGAAATGCGTCTTACGATGGAAATAAAAACGAAGGAATGCTGGTGGCGGGTGATTTCGGCACCGGGAAATCACATCTTCTTGAATATCTGATGCATCTTGCCCTGGAGCAGAATTTTGTGTGCAGCAAAGTTGTCATCAGCAAAGAGACCCCTCTTTTTGATCCCGCAAAATTGTATCGTGCCGCGGCTGAGGCTTCAATTGTACCAGGTAAAAGGGGTAGCGCCATGACAGAAATTGCCACTGCTTTGAAATTTAACAGTCAGCACTATGCTGATTTTTACCAATGGATACATCAAAAGGCAGGCCTTAATTTGAGATTTGCCGCCACACTGTTTTTATTTGAAAGAATGTCAAATGACCCCGAGCTGAGTAACAGAATTATCCGTTTTTGGTCGGGTGATAGAATTGGTTCAAGTGAAATCAGAAGATATCTCAGAGCATGCCGAGAACCGGTAACCTATAAGATTGACAATATTACGGCTAAAGATCTTGCCTTACAAAGATTCAAATTTGCAGCTCGCCTCATTATCGCCGCTGGTTATTCCGGATGGGTTTTGCTGATTGACGAGGTTGAATTAATCAGCAAATACTCGCTTATGCAACGGGCTAAATCTTATGCGGAATTGGCAAGATGGATTGGAAGACTTGACGATTCTAATTATACGGGACTGACAGTCGTCGCTACAATCAGTGAAGACTTCCAGAGTAAAATTTTGGAGGGTCTGGATGATTTTGAAAAAGCACCTAACAGGTTGAGAGCGAAAGGGATGGAAAGTGACCTTCTTCTAGCCAGCCAGGCCGAAAGAGGGATGAAAGCCATTCAAAGCGAATTAACTCGTTTAAAAGCGCCGGACAGCACTACATTAGATCAAACTTATGAAAAAGTGCGATCTATACATGCCAATGCCCATGATTGGAACCCACCGCCGGTGCCATCCGTAGAACGATTGGGAACTACAAAAATGCGCCAATATATAAGGGGTTGGATTACTGAATGGGATCTCAAGCGTCTTGACAGTGGATATACGCCGGAAATAGAATTTACAAAACTTGAGCAGGACTATACAGAGGATAAGAACTTGGAGGTCGAAACCGAAGGTAACGAAACCAACAGCGCTCAAGAATAAACATTGCGGAGGCTTCGATCAATGCCCATACTCTTGTCGCCATGAGGAGGTTATATGAAGAAGATTGAATGGGCGAATTTTATTTGCTCGGACCCGCAAATTCTCTTGGGAAAACCCGTCGTTAAAGGCACGCGGTTGTCCGTTGAGTTTATTCTCTGACTCTACGCCGAAGGGTGGAAGGAAGAGCAGATTTTCGAGAATTATCCCTCTTTGACGAAAGAAAGCCTGCTCGCAGTCTTTGCCTATACCTATACCCGTGAATGCATGTGCGAAGAATTCCTTTACCCTCTTTCAGTAGAGGCTACGTAATGGAATTCCTGGCTGATGAGAATTTCCCTTTTCTGAGCATTCGGCTTTTGAGAGAAGTTAACCACCATCATACGTTGAATCTAAAGGTAATGATGTCGCCGTCCTTGACAACGTAGTCCTTGCCTTCCAGCCGCAGCTTTCCCGCTGCCTTGGCGCCGGCGATCGAACTGCCGCAGTTCAGGAAGTCGTCGAAACTTACCACCTCGGCCTTGATGAACCCTCGCTCGAAATCATTGTGGATGACCGATGCCGCCCTGGGCGCTTTTGAACCTGCCGGTATTACCCAGGATTTGACTTCATCGGCGCCGTAGGTAAAATAGGCGATCTTTCCGAGCAACTGAAAGGAGGCACGGATAATGCGTCCGAAGGCCGGCTCCTTAATGCCCAGATCGGCAAGGAACTCCTTCTGTTCTTCCGGCAACAATGCCGCAAGTTCAGCCTCCGTGAGGCAGCAGATGCCCATAACCGGGACGGATTGAACGGTCTGTTCCCGAAAGCCATCGGCCATTGCCAGGTTGGTTTCGCCCGTGTTTATTACCACTAATTCCGGGCGTATGCTCCAGAAGGAAAAGCTGCGCAGTGAGTGGAGTTCTTCCGGGATAAAACTTAATTCACGCAGCGGTTTCCCCCTCTCAAGCTGTTCCTTCAATTTCGGCATCAGTTGAGCCTGAGCCATGTCTTGGGGACTGAGAACTTTTTTTGATGTTTTAGCCAGTCGTTCCATACGGTTTTCCACGATCATCAGGTCCGATAGAACCAGTTCGTCCTCCATCTGATGGTAACGGTTTGCAATGTCACCGACATTATTGGCGGAAAAACCGTCAATAACGTGCAGGATGCCTTCGACGCCACTTAGGCTCTGACGCAGAGAATCCCAGGCGCGTTCGCCTATGGCATTGACATCGACAAATGGTACTTTTGCCGGCGATATTTTTGCCGGCTGAAATATCCTCACCAGGTGGTCAAACCGTTCATCAGGAACGGCTGCCTGCCCACGGATGCAGGCCTCCCCGTGCATATCGCAGCTCTTAATGGATGTCATGATTTCAAACAAGGCGCTCTTCCCGCTACGGGGGAGGCCTAATATTCCGATTTCCATAGCAACGCTCCTACGCGCCTTTATATCAACAGATGTATTTTCAGGCAAGGAAGTAATTGGGTTCATTTAAGCAAGCTATAATGGAACGTGGCGAGGATATGGAGTCTGGAAAAATTGATATCCGGCGGGAAAGATTCATAAGGGGCGGCCGCCCTGATCGCACTTATGGTTTCTTTATCGAGCAGGTCATAGCCGGAAGATTTGATGACTCTGCTTGCCAAAAGTTTTCCGCTCTTATCGAGAGAAAATTTTACGGTGCTTGTCCCTTCCTTCTCCCGTTCAAAGGCCTGCCGCGGGTAAGACCAGATATTTTCAATCTTTCTTTTGATTTTTTTAAGATAGGCCGCGTATTCTTTATCCGGGCTGTCGAGTTCGACAGTATTCTCCCAATTCTCTGAGAGTTCATCGCCTGTCTCTATTTCTGTTGCAAGAGACAAAGGAACAACTGTGTGCCGATTTTTATCATTTGCGCGATACTTCGGAGCTGAAATTTCCTCCATATTGACGGTAATGATGCTTTCCTTCTTCTCTTTGCGGAGTCGGATGTCAACCAGACCGGCTGCCGAAATCAACAGCGCATGGCCGATAAGCGAGATCACAACAGAAAGGATGATGATTTTTTTTGAGGACATGCCGTAGTCCCTTTTTTAATCGACTACTTTGTACGGCGTCATAATATACCAAAGATTTCAAAATTCAAAATGAAATATGACTTGACTTTGCCTAAATAGTAAAGTATATGTCAGCCATATCCTGTGCCTTACACTGGTCTTTAGTCAGTATGGTACAGTTAAAGTTGGGTTATGACAATTTGAAGTGCAAAGGCGGCCACCATGCTCTTTAGAGTCTTGGCGGCTTTTTTATTTCTGTCATGTTGGTAATTCGACTTTTGGTAAATTATAAGAAAGGAGGATACTAATTATGTCAGAAGGTAAAGTAAAATGGTTTAACGAGAGTAAAGGCTTCGGGTTTATCGAGAAGAATGATGGTGGGGATGTTTTCGTCCATTACAGCGCCATTCAAGCCGGCGGCTTCAAGACCTTAACTGAAGGCCAGTCTGTAAGCTTCGATGTTGTCCAGGGCAAAAAAGGCCCCGCAGCAGAAAACGTGAAACCCTGGTAATTAAACCTTGGGTAAAGAAAGAGGCGCTCCATTAAGATATTGTATCTTGGAGCGCCTCTCCATTTTCGGCATATTCTGTAACGCTTGAAAGAAAGATAAAAAGCACGGCCAAGTCAATCAGCAGCAGTAATAGTTCAGATACCAGGCAATAAAACGCTTGATCCCTTCTTCGATAGGTGTAGCAGGTCTGAAGCCAACATCTTTCATTAGGTCATCCACATCGGCAAAGTTAATGGGTACGTCTCCCGCCTGCAAAGGAAGAAAGTTCTTACGCGCCTTTTTTCCGAGATACCCTTCCAGAATCTCAATGAATTCCATTAGGGCCACAGGATGGTTGTTTCCAATATTATAGAGCCTATAAGGAGCAAAACTGCAAGACGGATCAGAATGGCTGCCACTTTGCCAGGCAGGGTTGGGGGTCGGGATATGTTCTATAAGGCGTACAACCCCCTCGACGATGTCGTCTATATAAGTGAAGTCCCGTTTCATTCTCCCCTCATTAAAAACATCGATCGGTCGGTCTTCGAGGATAGCCTTGGTAAAGAGAAAGTACGCCATGTCCGGTCGTCCCCAAGGACCGTAGACAGTGAAAAAGCGGAGTCCTGTGCAGGGTAGCTGGTACAATGCAGCGTAAGTATGGGCCATTAACTCATTTGCCTTCTTCGTGGCCGCATAAAGGCTGAGCGGATGGTCCACGTTGTCATGGATCGAGAAGGGCGTCTTGGTATTGGCGCCATAGACGGAACTGGATGACGCAAATATAAGATGCCGCACCTGCTGATGTCGACACCCCTCGAGAATATTCATGAAGCCAACAATGTTGCTCTCTATGTACGCATGGGGATTAATCAGGGAGTATCGCACCCCGGCCTGAGCTGCAAGGTTAACAACTATATCGAATTTATATTCATTAAACAATTTTGCCATCGCTTCACGATCAGCAAGATTTGTCTTTATAAATTGGAAATTACGATTTTTTTTAAGAATGGATAGGCGCGCCTCCTTGAGCTTCACATCATAGTAGCTATTCAGATTGTCAAGACCAACCACAAATTCGCCTTGTGCCAACAGCTGCATAGAGAGATGGAAACCTATAAAACCTGCCGCACCTGTTACGAGCATATTCCGCACTACGTTCGCCATGCCTTTTCAGTGTTCATCCGGAAAGTCCGGTTTTGAAATTTTTATCTTAGAAAATAAAAACAGCGTCCTCCGATATGTGATATGATGAAGTTACCAAATAAACCCATCACACAATGAAGGAGGATGCCATAAATAATGTAACAGAATTCGGTAAAAAAGTAAAAGATCATGAGAAAAAGTTGTATGCACATATTTGCAACTGTAAAGGAGAAGAAGAAGATGGAAACCTATCATGTTTCGCCGGAAACGGCGGAACTTATTGAACCCTTTGGCGGGAACCTGGCCCGGCACGCGCTCAGCCTTGTGCGCGAGAAGACCCGCACCCTTCAGGTCAACGTGGGCTTCCTCTGCGATCTCCTCTGCCGGCACTGCCACCTCGAAGCGGGACCGCACCGCCGGGAAGTGATGACCATCGAAACCATGAACGACGTCATCGCCTATGCCGCCCGGGTTAGCTTTGAGACCGTCGATATCACCGGCGGGGCGCCGGAGATCACACCCCACATAGAATACTTCCTTCGTGGTCTTGCCAAGTGTACAAAAAAAATCATTGTCCGTACAAACCTCGTCGCTTTGCGGGAAGATGCCGCATCGGGCCTCATGCAATCCTGCCGGGACATGGGTGTTGCGCTAATGGCGTCATTCCCCTCGACCAGTTCCTCCCAGGCCAATGCCCTGCGCGGCAAAGGGTTTTGGGAAAAAAGCCTTGAAGTCCTGCGGAACCTTAATCAGCAGGGGTACGGCTGCCCGGCCAGCGGA
>DATESZ010000187.1:0-38917 GCA_035283845.1 Syntrophales bacterium
GAGCGACGAAGAGCGCAAAAACCATCTGCACCGGGCGGTCAACAATAGCCGCTTTTTGATCCTGCCCTGGGTGAAGGCCCGGAATCTTGCCTCCCGGATTTTGTCTATGGCCGCCCGGAGGCTGCCCGACGTCTGGCAGGAGCGCTATCACTACCGGCCGGCGTTGCTAGAGAGTTTTGTGGATAGTGGGCGGTTTGCGGGGACCTGCTACAAGGCGTCCAACTGGGTCTGCGCGGGCAGCACTACTGGCCGGGGCAAGTGGGACCGGGATCACAGCTCGCAAAAGCCGGTGAAGACCGTATGGTTGTATCCCTTGGAGCGCCGGTTCAAGGAGGCTTTATGCCGGTAAAGCCTACCCGCCGCATTCAGCTCACGGGCAAGCAGCTCAAAGCGCTGCAAGGACGGATCAAGGAGCGCCGCCTGGCAGAGGATGACTGGCAGATCGTGGAGGCCCTGGCGGAGACCGTCGAGTGTCTGAACCAGGCGATCGCAGAAAAAGACGCTTCTTTGGGGCGGCTCTGCAAGTATCTTCTGGGAGCACCCACGGAGACAGCTAAAAATGTCCTCAAGCACATTATCAAAGAAGAAGTCGATAGTCACAAACCCAAAGCAAAAGGACATGGCCGCAATCCGGCAGTTGCCTATCCAGGCAGCGACCGGGTTGTCATCGATCATGCCACGCTCAACAGGGGCGATCTGTGTCCGAGGCAAAGTCTATGAACTGGCCATGCCTTCCGTGTTCGTCCATGTCGTAGGACAGGCCCCTCTGAAGGCCACTGTTTATGAGCGTATCCGCCTGCGCTGCAATCTCTGTGGCGAGATTTTCACCCCGGAACTGCCGGAGGACATAAAGGATAAAAAGTTCGACGATTCCGCTTCCAACCTCTACCCAGTGGGATATTCTAAACGCCGGGGGTATGGTCCTCTCGCCGGTTCATGACGCCCTGATCGAGACCGCCGCCAAAGGCGAGATCTTCCACAACGATGACACGACCATGAAAGTGCTGTCTTTACTCAAACAGCAAGACCCCGAGAGCGACCGCAAAGGCATCTTTACCACGGGCATCGTCAGCCTCTGGCAGGATCACAAAATCGCCCTCTTCATGACCGGCAACCAGCACGCCGGGGAAAACCTAACTGACCTGCTTAAGCGACGGGCCTACGGGTTACCGCCACCCATTCAGATGTGCGACGCCCTTAGCCGCAATGCCTCCAAGGAGTTCGAAACCATCATGGCCAACTGTCTGACTCATGCCCGCCGGCAGTTTGTGGAACTGGTGGATCGGTTTCCCGAAGAGTGCGCCCAGGTGATCGAGGCGATGGGCATGGTCTATCATCATGATGCCCTTGCCAAAGAACAAAACCTTACGCCTGAGCAACGGCTCCTCTATCACCAGGAACACAGCGGACCAGTAATGAAAGACTTGAAATCCTGGTGCAACCAGCAGTTGGAGGAAAAACAGGTGGAACCAAACTCGGGACTGGGCAAGGCCATCCGCTATCTGCTGAACCATTGGGAAAAACTAACCCGGTTCCTGCAGGTTGCCGGCACCCCCCTGGACAACAATATCTGTGAAAGAACGCTGAAGCACGCCATCCTGCATCGCAAAAATGCCCTTTTCTTCAAGACCCAGCGGGGCGCTTACGTGGGAGATCTGTTCATGAGTCTGATCCATTCCTGCCAACTGGCCGGGATTAATCCTCTGGATTATCTGACTTGGCTGTTCAAACATGCACAACAATTGCAGGCATCTCATCATGAGTTCCTGCCCTGGCATTATGAAAACAAACCTCCGTAATGTCAGGTCAATCTTCTGCCCAGCGGTATGCTGATACGACTGCCGAGCAGATTCCATTTCTGCCGGAAAACACTTTCGTAATCCTGCTGGTCGTTCACGTCCTGATGCTGGACCGCCTGTAGCCATGTCTACTGCTACTGTGCCTATCTGGGGAAAAATTGGCTTACGCTTGCCTACCGGAAGCACACAGCAAACGACCGAAAAGAAACGGTATTGCGTTTCGTTTTCGAACGGTCCTTTAAATGCGAATACGGAGTTGCCATGGAACATGGCCTGATAGCGGATGAAATGTTCGGGCCCTGCGGGATATAGTTTAGGTTGAAGCCAGCGTTCGACTGAGCCATCCGTAGCTTTAATCCAGGTAATTCCGCAGTTGATCCATTCATTTTGCACTATACGATTCAAGTCATTATGTATTGTATCAAGGTGCGTGAAAGGCTCGCCAGCGATTGTCACGAAGTCATTTTTGGAAAGTGCGTCAGTGCCGCCGATCACTGTGGTACCAGTTGGCCAGTCCGCCGCCCTGAGAGCAGATTCCACCTGTACGATACCTTCGAGACCCGGAATGCTATATTCAGGGAATATAGTGAAATGCGTTTTGGACGCGCCGTGTCGTGCTAAACGTGCCACCGCCAAAGTATCGGTGAGGACTACCAGCTGCTGCCTCTTAGTTGCCGTGGTGCATTGGTAAGGCTCAGTAGCTGTCAGCAAGATATACGGCTGGGCAATGACCATCCCCCGGTAGTTGAATACCCTTCTGAGATAAATCAACAGTCTCAACATGCACCATTTGCCGTTCCTCGCCTATAGATCAATCTATCTGCATTCTTCTGATCGGTTAACAATAAACATACAGGATGTATAAGACGACACATAATCGATATAGGGGACCACATACTTCCCCGGATTACCATCATATTGATCGCTCAAAGGGCAAAACTCCGCTCCCTTATAGAAACGGGGTTTTGTGGCATCAATTCCATATCTCCCTCCAACATGATAATAAGGAGTGGAACTTTTATTTTACCGCCTTCAATGAACGACCATAATTATCACGATTTTCATTTGACATCCACAACATGAAGAAAAATATCATAGCCTACCTCTTTCAGATAAGGAGGGTGTCCCTTTTACAAATAGCGGATTGTCTGACAGGACGTTGCGCCTTTTGACCGACAATCAGTGAGCTGCGCGGATCATCGTACCAGCACTTCGTATTTGAACTATAGTGTGCCCTGGGAGAAAAGAGGATCGAAGAGGAAGCAAGTTGATAAATTCGTCGTTTAATCTCCAAAGTCAGCCAGCCGCCTGATAAAGAACATGTTCTTACTCTGTGCTTGCTTTAATAAAATTCATCATATTGATATAAAAGGAATAATGGCGGACGTGTATGGAATCGAACCCACGTTGCCGCTATCTAATTTTCATTAATCGGGTCTTCATAAACGTTTTTTCGATCTGCTATTCTTAAAATTATAATGAGCACGGACCCTCTGTCTACGGCGTAAATGATGCGGTAAGATCCATAGCGGTAACGGTAAAGGCCCTTAAAGATTCCTTGGAGAGGTTTACCCAGGCTGAGAGGATCTTTCGTTAGATAATCATTCGCCCTGGCTATGATCTTCTTTTGTGTTCGCCGGTCGATATCTTTGAGATCTTCTATTGCTTGCTCATGCCATTTGATGCTAAAGATCAAGGATCTTCTCCACGTCCTCTGTCGAGTAATATTTGGCGTTTCTATCGTTGAGACGGTCAAGAGCAAGATAGGCGTCCTCATACTCCGGCAGGTGCTTGATGAGGATCTCCCTTATATAGAAGCTTTTGGGACGTTTCGTTTTGTCGGCCAGAAAATCGAGACGGGATGATATGTCATCCGTAAGCCGTACGTTTAATATTTTAGACATTGATTAACCTCGCGATAGATTACACATGCATTACGTGTATTACATACTAACATATGTCCACATGCATGGTCAAGCGATATTTTCGCTTGAAATATCGTCACTGATTGGGCCGTAAAGAAGTTGATGGCGATGATGAGATTTTGTCAATTTCCAGTCAGCTCTATTTTTATATGAATTATATCAACTGGTTAGATAGTGATACGCGGGTTCGACTCCCGCCGCCTCCACCATTAGCTTAATGAAATTATTCAGTAAGTTGTCTAAACTTTCGGTCACTAAACTGAAATGCGGCGGCAGAGCGGCCAGCATCTCTTTCGCATAGGGTGTGAGGTCGTAGGAGCGCACATCGCCTGTCTTGGTGCTTTCCCGCAGTTCGTTGTCTGAAAAGGCGCGCCTGATGACAATTCGGCCTTCCTTGACGGCGTCCTTCATGATGGCCCGCACCTCGCCGATTCTGAGGCCATACTCCATGGCGAAGCGGAATATCGGATGGCGCATCTCCAGTATGTGCTGAAGCGCATCTTCCTGTTGCTTCATGGTCAGATATTCCACGCTCGACGGCTCCGGTTGTTTCAATTTAGGGAAGGGCGGGACCCTGCTCGTTTCTTCGTTTTGATAAGCCCAGTGCAGCATGGCCTATAAGACCCCATGACGTTGTAGCGCCACTTCTCCGATCCCGTAATTGACAGGTGAATCCTTACGAGGTCGGCTTTCCTGATCTTCCTGATATCCCTGCTGTTTTTACATCGTAAAGCGGGAGACATTCCTTATTCCAGAGAATTGTCCAAAATCGTTCCTGTTTCCTCTGCCAGTATACCTTCACATAGTAACGTTTTGCCTGCTTGTGGAAGATGACCGACCCCTTCATATAGCCAATACCCATTTTTTTGAGGAATGGTATGGCTTTTTTGCTCAAAATTCAAGGCAATGTTATTCAGGGTTGCTTCAATGTTCACAATCGAACCAGAATAGATACTTTCCGCTTATAGGTAACCGTTATAAAAAATCACCCTTCTACCCTTATTACGTCAGGAAAACGGCGCCAGGGGACAGGGAAGGGAAAAAATATTTTCGGAAAGGTTTTCCCGCAGATAATCTTTGTAAAATCAGCTAAATAATGGTATCCATGACGCCGTTAAACCGGCCCGGCATGAAAATGTCTTCTCCCCAACCGACACAGTAATCGGCAGCTTGCATTTCCGGCCATGTTCAGACGGTTTACCAGTCCGTCTGGAAGGTCAGAGGAATGTTCTCGCAGCAGAAGGAGCGGGCCGTGAAAAAGGCGCTCATGCTAGACCAGTGGATTTCCAGCAGGGAGACGAAGGAGATCGAGGAGGGCTTCGAGGTCTTCAGCGGCGCCATCAAGCGCGTGGGCGATGATTTCAGTTGGCTGGCCGAGACCCTGGCCTCCCTGGCAAAGGAGGTCGGCTGGGACGCCCGGTGGATCAACCGGATTACCACCCTGTCCCAGCGGCTGATCTACGGCGCCACGGAAAAGGGACTGGCCATTTCAAGAATCAGGATCAGGGGCCTGGGCCGCACCTACGTCAACCGCCTGCTCGAACAGGGATACGACACGCCGGAGGCCATCGCCGATCTGCCCTTAACCGAGCTGGAAAAGAACCTGCCCAAACATCTGGCGGAAAGACTGTACCGGCATTTTCATCGACAGTACGAGAAGAAGGAAGAGACGATTGAAAAAGAGCAACCGCCTGCGCCTCCCAAAATTCGCGAAGCTCAACCGGTGATCCATGTAGCGCCGGTAAAAAGTCGTACAGAGGCACCGGCACCCCCACCTGTACAAAATGATACCTTCTCCCGCCCCCTTGCCGAGATTCTCCGGAACGATAAGTTACTATCCACCCTACGCACCCGCCTGATGGGTACCATCAACCTACAGGGATTGATTACTCATCCTCCCGCTATGTTGATTGACGAGCGGCAGATGCTCCTGTTTTACCGGGGCGTTCAGATCGTTTTGCCCATTATGTCTTACCGTATGATGTTCCTCCTGGCAAAGAAGCCGAAAGTTGTGTTCACCCGTAATGAAATCTACGACCATCTTTGGCCGGAGCGAAAGGGTAAGGAGGATTTAGATCGGCCTTACGAGCAGCAGATCACGGATCATAAGTGGAAAATCCTGGATGGTATAAAGAAGGGGATCAAGAGACATAAGGACATCAATCCTTCTGAAGTGAAAGACCTTATCCTCATAAGGCCGCGGGTGGGGTATATGCTGTACCTGAATCAGGAGGATATTGTATTAATATAGGTTTAACGACAGCCTTCAGGAGATAATAGTTATGGCCTTGGCAACATTATGTTTTCTTGCTCTTGCCTTGACAGTGTTGATTTTCATTGCTTACCGCATTATTAAGGACACACCTGACCGCGCCGAACTAATACGTTTGCGCACCCGCGAGCAGGACTTTCAGGAGGCGACCAAGCAAATACAAAAGGAAACGACTGAGCTTGAACGGCTTTTGGTTGCAAATGCCAAGCTTGAAACAGACTTGGAAAATGAACGAAAAACATCCGCTGAAAAATTGAATATTCTTCAGGAATCAGAAGCCCGCTTAAAAACCGAGTTTGAGAATCTTGCCAACCGAATCTTCGAGGATAAAGGCAGGGTACTCACAGAACAGAACCGTGATCGTATTTCCGGATTACTTCAGCCATTCAAGGAGCAATTAGAATCTTTTCGCCAAAGAGTTGATGAGGTGCATAAAGATGATACTGAACGTTCGGCGAAGCTTCTTGAACAGGTTCGACAACTGCATGAATTGAGTAACAAGGTCAGTGATGAGGCAAATAATCTGGCTAAAGCAATAAAGGGGGACAGTAAAAAACAAGGTAACTGGGGCGAACTGATTGTTGAGAGAATTTTTGAAGTTTCTGGTCTTGAACGCGGCCGGGAATATGATGGTCAAGTGGGCTTACGGGCGGAGGATGGTGGCCTAAAAAAGCCTGACTTCATAGTTTACCTTCCGGGAAATAAAGCCGTGATTGTCGATTCCAAGGTTTCTCTAACGGCCTTCGAGCGATTCTGCAGTACTGAGGCAGATGATTTGAAAACATGTGCTCTCACCGAACATCTGCAATCAGTGCGTAAACATGTCAATGAACTGCATAGCAAAGATTACAGCCATCTTCTTGGGAACAAAACTCTTGATTTTGTGATCATGTGCATTCCTCTGGAGCCCGCATATCAGTCGGCTTTTCAGGCTGATCAGAACCTTGTCTATGATCTTGCCCAGACAAACGTCGTTGTTACAGGTCCAACGACATTGATGATTACTCTCAAGCTAATAGCTCAAATATGGCGGCGTGAGCATGAAAATAAAAATGCTGAGGTTATAGCAGATCGAGCTGGCCGCATGTACGACCAAGTGGTACTAATTGTCGAAGCAATGATGGATGCTCAGAAGAAATTAGGCGTTGTTTCTGAAGCGTTCGAATTGGCGTTGAAAAGACTTAAAGACGGTAAGGGTAATCTCGTGGGTAGGGTGGAAGAGATTCGCCGCTTAGGGGCGAAAGTGAATAAACAGCTTCCTGCAGCAGTCGTAACGTCAGCGGTCATTGAGGAAAACCAAGACCCGGCTGAGGAGATCGTTGAAGGTACATGAGACAGGCAGGTTAAATTTTAGACAAAGCAATCTGAATCACCAAGGGCGGCGGATTCAAGAAAGATTGCCTCGATAGTTTTGGTGACACCAACACTGGCGATCCGCAAGTTCTTTATGATTTTGTCAAATGGGCTGCGGAGAATTATCCCGCCGACCGGCATTGTTTAATCCTCTGGAATCACGGCAGCGGCTGGTGGGATGAGGAAGAAAAGGGCCGCGCAGGATGGCTGGGAAAGAAGCGCCGCCACCTTTACCGCCACCCCGTTCCGCAGGAACACCGCAGCATCTGCTATGACGATACCTCCGACGGCGATGCCCTGGACAACCGGGAACTGAATGTTGTCCTCACAGCAATCTGCACACTCCTTGGCAAGAAGATTGACCTCCTGGGGATGGATGCCTGCCTCATGAACATGGTGGAGGCGGCCTACCAGCTCCGGGATTCCGTGAGCTTCATCTCCTATAAAGGCCGGGGCGAAACGGTCACATAATCCGCCATCGATGTGGGAAAGATCACCGATCTGACCGGTAAGGTTGAGACCCTGGCAAATGTTCTCTGTATTTCCCTCAAGGATGTTTCCGTACTCGTCAACGACGCCATTCGGCATAGCCCCCGGTTCTATGACGACAACTATGTTGACCTCGCCTGCTTCGCGAAGAATATGCAGAAAAAGGCCAATTCCTAAATCAAAACCACGGCTGCTGAACTCTTGGCTGCCCTGAAGGCCGGCAAGGGAAATGCGATTATTGGTCAGGGAAAGATCGGCCGGAAAGTGAGCGGCTGTGGTGGCCTTTCCATATACTTCCCAGCCTACCAGATCAATACGGCCTATCAGCACCTGGATTTCACTGCTGACTGCAGATGGTTGTCCTTTTTGGAGAGGTATCTCGCATGAACATGAATCGTTGGGACAGCCTGATTCAGGAATGTATGCAGAGTCACTGGCCTGATTTGGACTGGCGCCTCATCAAGTGCCAGATGCGCCAGGAAAGCGCCTTCAATCCGAAGGCCGTCTCTCCCTGCGGCGCCATCGGTTTGTTGCAGATCATGCCGGCGACGGGGCAATTTTTAGGAGTGTCTAAAGACAAACTCTTTGACCCGGGGGAAAATATCAGGGCAGGCATCATCTATCTCAAACGCCAGTATGACCGCTTCCCGGAAATCCCCGATCATGATGAAAGGCTCAAGTTCGCCCTGGCCTCCCGCAACGGCGGACGAGGGTATATCAAAATGAAGTGGATAAACACCTCCACGAATGGGCAACCTACAACAATAAGAACGTCACCACCATCATCGCCGGCCACACCCACAGAGCCGTCTTCGAGAACTTGTCCATCACGGAACGGCGTTACCTGGAATCAAAGGTCAAAACGGAAGGCATCAAAATCAAGCAGGAATCAGACGCAAGCTACTTTAACAGCGGCTCATGTGTCCATCCTTACGGCATTACCGGTTTGAAAATCTGCTTTGCGGATGAGCTGACATTGAAGCTTATCGAATGGCTATATTGCACACAGGAAAATGCCTTAACTGTTAAAAGGGCTGTCCTTGCGGGGTAAACACGAAACATCAATCTTCTTAAAACCGTAGCGTCGCCTTTAGGCTTTTCTCCTGAAGCAGAAGATTGAGAGCGTCTTCAGCCGATTTCACCAGGATGTCCGCCGCGGAAGCGGCAGCCAGCGAACAGCCTTCTTTGAGGCAGACTGCAATCCCGATCCGGGCGGTCTTTAGCATCTTCCTGTCGTTGTTGCCGTTTCCCAAGGCAACGACGTTCTCAGCTCCGAGTCTGTAGACATACTTTTCTTTCTGCAGGTCTTCGTTGTCTTGTTCGAGAATATGAACCATACATCGTACGCCTACAAGTTCGGAACGAGCCATGCCGAACGTATCGGCAGTCAGAATATGCACGTCCAAAACTGCAGAGACTCTGTTGAGCAGCTCTGTGACGCCAGGCGCAAGAATCCCGTGAACGGATAGAGTGCCGGTAAAATCCGATACCAGGTATTTCAACTTGACTTGCCCGAAGCCGGGAATGTCAATTTCAAGCACTGCTTTCTCCTTAAGGCCCGCAATCGCCAACCTAACAGCGCACGCCACCCCGTAAGTTGGTTGCCGACTTTATCACAATTGTCGATGAAAATATGCAAGAGAAACACCTCGGACAGATCTCTCAAGCTTTGATCATCATTTATTACCCTTCCTCGCTTAAGCCGTTTTCTTGGAGCGTTTCCTCCTTTTGAGGCAGAAGATGTTGTGGTAGAAAGGCTATTCCCGCAATTAGTGTCGGAATAACCGCACTCGCAATCACTGTCGCCATCAGGAAGGAATATTGTCCCTGCGATGCAATACCATGAGAAAATCCGTACGGCGCTGAAATCGTTTTTAATCATCGTTGGAGCAAAATTCCTATGGCCTGGAAAGTAATTGTCCATTTGGTTTATCCCTCTATAAAAGCAGTTTTTAAACAGTCATATATAATTCATGCATTACATGGTGCAGGTGGTTTTCTGCTTGACATATGTGATTTGGTACATAGATTCTTAAATTGATCTTCACCATGTTCTTTTCCAGCTCCTTTGGGGTCGTGTCGGGTTTTAGAATATAAAATTGAAAAATGATAGTGTAAGGTTTATGAAGATGCTGTTTATTACTGACTGTATAACTGAGATTAACTTTAAGAAGCAGCAAGCGAAGAAAGTAGTTGCTTATTCTTGACCACAACAAATCATTGGCGTCATCTAACTTGAATGATTTCAAAGGAAAACGGCAGGTGCAATACAAGCTCAGGAAAGTCCGCGGTCATAATGGAACCTGAAAAACTGGAGAAAGGAGAATGCAGTGTATGGTAAAATTGAAAAGGGGCGATCTGGCACCAGAATTCTCGCTACCGAATCAGGAAAGTAAACCGGTCAAGCTGAGCGATTTCATAGGCAGGAGGCTGCTTTTATTTTTCTATCCTAAAGCCGGCACCTCCGGCTGAGCCAAGCAAACTGAGGCTGTGCGGGACGCACTGGCCAAAATGCAAGCTCTGGGTGCAAAAGCTTTGGGAATAAGCCCCGATAACGTAGCGGCGCAAAAGAAGTTCAGCGACAAACTGGCTTTAAACTTCCCTCTCCTGTCCGACAAGGATCATGCGGTGGCAGAAGCCTATGGGGTCTGGGGGGAGAAATCACTCTATGGGAAAAAACACTTCGGAATCACCCGCTCTTCATTTGTCATTGATGAGAAGGGAAGGATACTGGAGGCCTGGTATAAGATCAGCCCAGATGATACGGTTCCAAAGGCCCTCGCGGCATTGGCATAGATACCTTTATGTGTTAGTTAATTTAGAGCCTGCCCAACAATCTCTAAAAATTATACCAGCCCCGCCATACTGGCCAGCGCCATATCAGCGGCATCCCAAAGCTCTGGCCGAATATCACCATTCATTTACCCCATATAGAAAATTACCGGCATGAAAATATCAATAGTCATGACGGTTGTTGCGGCAAGAGTCGCCTCCCAAACAAAAGCCCCTCAAAGAATCCCGTTCTTACAAGGGGCTAAATAAGAGATCCGCCTATGCCGTCTTGCCTTTTAACTGGAGTCCATCATTTGAATTCTTGGTCTTCTAAGGGTGATAATCACCACTAAGACTCTGTGATTCTTATTACGTTAACATCCAGTAGAATAGACTCAATACGTACACTGCAGAATCTCGCCTGTTTGATACTATTATCGGCATATCCTTCAAAGCACTTGACTGTCATATAAAAGAGGGCTGCAATGCTTGCTTATCCATAGGCTGTAGTTGGCCTATTTGATTAACCGCCCTATCGGCAGTCCATGATCACCGCCCGTACTTCGCAATGCTTTTTCTTGTTACCTCCCAGTGAAATGATTTAACTTTCCTTCATAACCCAGAGACACAATCCAAGCTTTTCGCATTGCAGCACCTTTTCGATTGTATAATAAGGCTGGTTTATATTAATGTCAATGGGCGAGATAAAGTTAAAGACGCTCTTGCATCAAAGGGTATGTCAGTGATAATTACTGACGAAATATTTTCTGTTTCGGCAAGGTCTTTTTGACTGGTTTGAATTTCCATTTTTTTCTGATATCGGCGAGAGCACATGAACGATCTGATAAAACTGAAATCATGGAAAAGCTGCTGAAACTATTGCAGACGGACAGGGACATGGATTTTTTGTTGTCACTGGGAGAAAAGGACCTGACGACGCTACTGATAGCCCTCAGGGAAAGAATGGATAATGTGAAACAAGCCGAAGATCAGTGCTGGGTGCATGACTGATTGAAAGGACGACATTATATGTCAACCTGGAAGATGCCGCCAAAGGCAAAGGTTTATGAAGCATTGAGCACGGTGGCAGACCAAAGAGTCACCATTACAGGCCATAGAACCGCTCAGGTCCAGTCTTCCTCTCACGACAAGACATACGACGTAGCGTGGTCTGAGGACATGCGCGAGATCACTTCGAATGACAATGCATCTTATTGGCAGGGTTACATAGGATATCCCATCATCGCCGTTCTCTTGAAGCTAGGAAAGCTCTCCTTCAATAACCATATCGCCGAACTAATGGTTGGTGTACCTTGGAAGGTGATCAACGACCAATTTAAGCGAGACTACGACAAGGCGATCAACCACGTCCTTGACCAGTTGGAAACAAAAGGAGGTAACCGAACAGAAATAGCGCAGGAAGTAGAAAAAATCTACGAGCAACTTGGCGCACTCGGGCTACAACGTGCTCAGCGGCGTCACCAATCCCTGAAAAAGAAAGATGGTTACCGGTAAATCAGTTGCGATAAATAATCTTGCCAGTTCAGAGTCCGATTCCACTTTCCTATTTACCCATATGGGAAAAGAAGAAAGGAGAATTATTATTGATTATGTACCTGGTTTACCGGCAAGATTCGGTAGGTGACGCTGTTTTGGTTGCATTTCTAACAAACCCCCATGCCCGGATCGGGCGTAACGAAGGATGAAAATCACTCCCACCCATCCCTTCCCCATCGAGGGAGAGGGATACAGGGAGGGGGCATTTTCATATAAACTGTATAGAATCAATAGCCATTTCAGACCTCAACAATCTGGTTGATAGTTATACCCAAAATGCGATACAGATGCCCGCGATACCTAAAACCGGCATTTCAGGAGAAGGAACATGAAACAGATGATATGGTTTTCCTGCATATTCGCTCCTTTGCTTATTGCCTTTACAGCAGGAGAGAGTATTCCCAGTGACAATCTGCAACTTGCCGACGGGCTTTACGCGAAATTAATCACTTCTAAAGGTGACATCCTTATCAAGCTGGAATTTGAAAGGACACCCGTAACTGTCGCGAACTTTGTCGGTCTCGCCGAAGGCACCAAGAACTCCAACCGTGGCAAGGGAACGCGCTTCTATGATGGGCTGACCTTCCATCGTGTCATCCCGAATTTTATGATTCAAGGTGGTGATCCTGCAGGAAACGGTAGCGGTGGGCCTGGCTATAAATTCCCCGATGAGATTGACGCAACACTCAAGCATGATGTTCCAGGCGTATTATCTATGGCAAATGCAGGGCCTGGCACCAATGGGAGTCAATTTTTTATTACTCATATAAAAACACCGTGGTTGGACGGCAAGCATACTGTCTTCGGTCACGTTGCAGAAGGACAGGATATCGTCAATGCTATGCGGCAAGGTGATACCATTAAAAGCATCAGCATCATCAGAATCGGTAGCAAAGCAACGGCATTTAAAGCAGATCAGGATTCTTTCGATATGCTGCTTGCCAAACTTAGACAAAATGCGTTGAAAGGGAGACCATAGACAATTGCTAATGCCGTATGTCAATGCCTTTGAATCTTTCAGATAATAGGATACCTTCAGGAGGCGTTTCAGGATGGAGTTCGTAGCTGACCCAGGTATCGTGTGTTTCGTAGGTCTCTTTTAACTTGTCGATGTATAAGATCATTAAAAGATTTTATAATTTGTCTAAAACATGATAAATTAAAGCCGTCAAAACGGCATATGCTCAACTCTACATGAATCTAAGCAGCTTGACATAAGAGTTTCATATCCGTACACTCTATAAAATTGCAGTCCCAATCAGTAAATATCTCTAGGGGGTGAAAATATGAAAATCGAACCTTTGATGCTTCATGGGAAAGAACTCCACGATTTTTTCTCCAGTGTGGTCGTCCCCAGGCCTATAGCATTTATTTCAACGGTTGATGCTTCGGGGAGATATAATGCCGCGCCTTTCAGCGCCTTCAACTTTCTAATGGTAAACCCGCCGGTACTTGCTTTTGGATCTGGCCGTCGTGGGAACAAGAAAAAGGATACCGTTCTAAATATAGAAGCGATAGGTGATTTTGTGGTTAATATGGTTGATGAAAATCTGGCAGAGGCAATGAATCAGGCTGCGGCAGATTACGCTCCTGAGATAGATGAAATTAAGGAAGTAGGGCTTACCGCCCTGCAAAGCGATATGGTTAAATCACCCCGAATAGCAGAAGCGCCGATCAGCATGGAATGCAGATTGATACAGACCTTGGAACTAGGCCACAAGCCCACGAGGAGCACCATCATCCTCGGAGAGGTTCTCATGGTACATATTAAGGATGAGGTTATGACTCAGGGGAAAATTGATCCTCTGAAGGCAAAGATAATCGCAAGACTGGGCGATAGTGACATTTACTGCCGAACCACAGATGTTTTCAAGATGAAAGGTTGTGTTAATTGACATACAAGGCCGTTCTCCTTATACTTCTACCTAACAGAAGCAATGCCTTATAAAAAAAAGCAAATGATCAATATGAGGGATTATGGACGAAAAAAAATGGCTGATCGAAAAATGGGCTGACCGAATTATCAAGAATCTGAAGAGAAATTTTATGAATGGCTACTATTTTCCCACTGCCGAGGAAGCGTTGCCAAAAATCATTGAACATATACCCCAAGGAGTGGTGGTGGGTCTCGGAGACTCCATGACGCTGCATCAGATCGGGATTGTTTCTGCTCTGGAAAAAGGTAATTACCGCCTGCTCGACCCCTGGACACTAAAGGACATATCGCAAAGGATCGAGATGGAACGGCAGATCATGACTTCCGATGTCTATCTGGTGGGAACCAATGCAATAACGCTCAATGGAGAGCTCATCAACGTGGATGGGCTAGGAAACCGGGTCGCTGCCCTGATTTTTGGACCAAAAAAGGTCCTCGTCGTAGTTGGTGTAAACAAGATCGTCCGGGACATAGAGGAAGGGTTTAACCGGGTTAAATTCATAGCAGGACCAGCAAATTCCAAGCGGCATAAATTTCCCAAAGGGGAACGACCTCCCTGCGCTGTTACTGGCTTTTGCAGTGATTGCAAGCCACCGTTGACGATCTGCTGCGCCCTCACGGTCGTTCGCGGCCAGCGGGTGGACAAAGAGAGAATAACTGTTTTTATTATCGGCGAAGAATTCGGCTTATAGCCTCTCGCGACGGAGGAAGGAGCAAATCCCCTTGGGACTACCATAACTTGCTAAAGATTCTTAGCGTCATTAAATCAGTCCTCCCCCGGTCAACCGATCACACGCTGGTGACGCGCTCCCAGAATATCCGCTGGAAGCTGCCGTCCTTTTCGGGCTCCGTGGTGAGAGTGAGCAGATTGCCCTCGAAGCAGGGCGTACGGATGTTGGTGCAGCCGACCCAGTTCGGAAAGAACGACACCTGGATATTGTGATGGACCTTGCCGTCCTTCATTTCATAGCGCCCGGCGTAGGCCACCACGCCTTCAGCCATCTTCGCGAGTTCATCGCGCGAGGCGTCCTCGATGCGCTTGCCCGAAATGGATTTGCGATCGGTAGGCGTCGACACCACGATCACGTGTCCTTCCTTCGTGTAGACGATCCACGAGAGATACGGGCACTTCCTTCCCAAAGGCCGCGTCACCGTTCCGTCCTTGGCCACGTGCTCCTGCCCGCACCCGATGTAAGTTCCGACCAGGTCCTCCGCCTTCATATCAACCCCTTTCGTTGCGCTTCGATTTAAAAAATTCGCCGAAATCATTTTGATTTGATAAGAACTCGGTTTAGGTGCGCCGAGTATATGAAAACGGCAATTGTGTGTCAAGATAAATTGATAAATTGATAAAGATAAATTGACTGCAATATATGGAAGTTGTCAGCACGAAACATCGCCTGGCGCGTGCCCGCATGCCCGGCGTTGTAGGGGATGGGGGGACAAAACCCCGGCTAGCCGATTCGACTTTCCTTCAGCCATGGATGAGATCAATAACCGTGATTTCCGGCGGTGAGAGAAAGCGGATTGGCGGTCCCCACGTACCTGTTCCCCTGCTTACGTATAAATGTGCATTGTTGGAAAGATCGAAATATCCTCTTTGGAGAGGGAAAAAGAGCCTCGTAATGAAGTTGAAGGGGAAAATCTGTCCTCCGTGGGTATGCCCGGAAAGCTGCAGATTGAAAACACCGGTTGCATTTTTATCCACAAGCGGCTGGTGCTTCAGCAGGATCGTAAAGTATTGTTCAGGAAGTCCTGACAGCATGTTTTTTTCCGAAATCGGCAAAGCAAGACCGAAACGCACTCCGGTAGGATCATCGACGCCGGCAATATTAATCATTCCTGCTACATTTATGCCTTCCCCCCTGAGAACAACAAATCCTGACGCCCGCATAAAATTAATAGCCCGGTCAATTTCGGCAAAGAATTCGTGATTGCCTGTAATTGCGAATTTACCATATCTGGCATGCACATCCCGCAGGAGCGCCTGGAGCCCTTCGAGACCATTGATCTGTCCGTCCACAAGGTCTCCTGTTGACACCAGGATGTCAGGTTCTGCCTTTTTTATCTCTGCCGCAATCCGCTTGAGGCGCTTCTCCCGTACGATAAGCCCAATGTGAACATCGGATATCTGCACGACCCTAATCCTTCCTGCAGTTTCAGGGATTTTAGAAGATCGAATGGTCATTCTTTCTGTTCTGATATCCTTGGCCTCAAAATAGCCAAACGTATTGATGCTCAAAGAAATGAGCATGGGTATGACGAAGGCAGATAGAGGCGAAAGTGCAAGATAGGACAAATCCCTGCGAGATATTAGGGCGGCTATATGGATAAGAAGGCTGTGCAGATCAAGAAGGATAGAACAGACAAAGAATAAGAACATCATCCCCATCCATATATATCCCGTATAAGACATGAACCGGGCGAGCGCTTCATAGCCGTACCGCTCGGATACGCGCACGATGATGGGCGCAAGGACCATGAGAACAAGAATGGCAATCAAGACCAAGCTGGCGCCTTGACTGAGAGGAAAAGCTGCTTTTATCTTGGCAAAAAAGTAAAATTGAAGTCCGCCATAGATAATAAAGAAAGTTAATAGAAAAAGAGTCATTGCCATCTCAATAGACAAAACATGCTGCCGTCAAGTTTTTCCACATCCCGAATAACACCCATGCTCGAAGCGGTCTCAAGGGCGCATGAAAATCCCCCCTTACCCTCTTTAAGTAAAGGGGGGTAAGAGGGGATTTTCGTATAAATCTATTTGCTCGAACGCAACGGGAAGTCTCGAAGGTTTCTGGCGCCGCCACCTTACAGGGGGACATAGTACGCTTTATAGCTGAAATAGAAGCCGGGAGCCTCGGAATCGTTCCAGTTAATTTTTAACCATCCTTTTTCATGGTTGAAACTAATTCATTAAGTACTGTATCTGCATTTTCGTAGGGAACCTGACAGGTACCCACAACTTTATGGCCCCCACCTCCATATTTAAGCATCAGCGAGCCTACATCGGTTTTGGATGATCGATTAATTATGCTGTGACCCACTGCATAAACACAATTCTGCTTATTCCGGCCGTCTATTACCCAAACAGAAATATTCTGTCCGGGATAAAGGGCATAAATCAGAAACCTGTTCCCACTGTATATTACATCTTGTCCACGCAGGTCAGTAATGATAACATTACCATCGGTGTGGGTGTATTTAAAAATCATCTGTTCGTACAGATCATTTTGCTCAAAATATCGTTTGACCCGTTCCACGACATCGGGAATTCGGAGAATTTCTTCAATAGAAATCTTACCACAGTATTCAATTAAATTGTCCATCAACTGGTAGTTACTGATACGGTAATCTCTGAAACGCCCCAATCCTGTCCTGGGGTCCATGATAAAAGACAGGAGAATCCAGCCTTTGGGATTCGTTATTTCATCAACTGTCAACTGGCCTGAATCGGATCTGTCAACAGCGGTCATCATTTCCTGTAGACGGCCAAATTTTTCTTTGCCACCATAATAATCATGAATAATCCTGGCGGCGCTGGGAGCCAACCTGCTGACCCCTTTAAACTTGTTACCCAACTTAAGGCGCTCTTCTTCACTGGAGTGATGGTCAAACCACAGACCGCAGCCTTCTGCATAAGGTACGTTGGCCAGGACATCATTTTCATTGACTTCTACGAGACCATACTGAACATCCTTGGGATGAATAAAAAGCCGCGAGTCAATGATGCCAGCCTCCGTCAGAAGGACAGCACATGCCAACCCGTCAAAATCGGAACGTGTTACTAACCGCATAAAAATCCCTCCTTGTATCAAATTAGTTTTGTATTATTATTTATTGATGAGGCATTGCTTTTTCACGGTGAGATTATAGAAACAATGAACTTGGGTGTCAATGGCATTTTAACAGGGATACTGAAATCATATGTTGTGAATTCCACCATGGCCTTTTGGCAGGGTCTGAGGAAGGCAATGTCCGAGGGCTTGATCATGGCCTCAAGCAGCTAGCCACTATAGTCATTTGGAAGGTATACTATATTTTTGGATCGGCTCCAGGTTTTTGTTGTGAAAATCAAGCGCCTTTGTTAGAAGCATTATCATAGGGCTAATTATCCTTTCTTCCTATCTTTGCACAAGGCAAATGCGTTATGAAGCATATCATTCTCGGCACCGCCGGACATGTTGATCATGGGAAAACAGCGCTTGTCAAAGCTCTTACCGGTATCGACACGGACAGATTGAAGGAGGAAAAGGAACGGGGCATTACCATTGAATTGGGATTCGCCTCACTCACCCTTCCCAATGGCAGGATACTCGGGCTGGTGGATGTCCCCGGACATGAGAGGTTTATAAGAAACATGGTTGCCGGGGCCGGCGGCATCAATTTAGTGGTTATGGCAATTGCCGCCGATGAAGGGGTTATGCCCCAGACAAGAGAGCATCTCCATATCTGTTCTCTGCTGGGAATAAAGAAAGGTCTCATCGCGCTAACCAAAACCGATCTCGTTGACGAGTCCTGGCTTGAGCTTGTAAGCGAAGATATAAGGGAATTTCTTAAAGGCACTTTTTTGGAGTCTGCCCCCATTGTCCCTGTTTCCGCTGTTTCAGGCGCGGGGCTGCCCGAGTTATTGCAGGCCATCGAGGAGATTGCCTCGGAGATAGAAGAAGATCGTGACAGCGGCATCTTTCGTCTGCCCGTTGACCGGGTTTTTACCATGAGGGGTTTTGGCACCGTCGTTACCGGCGCCTTGCTATCCGGGAGACTCTGCGTGGGAGAAGAGGTAGTAATTCTGCCCGGTGAGCTCACTGCGAAGGTGAGAGGGCTTCAAGTTCATAACTGCCCGGTGGACAAGGCGGAAGCAGGCCAGAGGACGGCCGTTAATTTGCAGGGGGTGGAAAAAGCGGCGATTTTAAGGGGCAATGTCCTTGCCCATCCTTCTACACTTGAGCCTTCGCGCCGTTTGGATGTTGTTTGCGACTATCTTGCCGGGACCGGTAAAAAATTGAAGAACCGGACGTTAGTGAGATTGCACGTCGGAACCAGCGAGATCATTTCCCGGGTGGCGCTCCTGGACAGAGAAGAACTGACGCCTGGAGACAAGGCCTATGCCCAGTTTACCCTTGAGCTTCCCGCTGCTGTCATGGCGAAGGACAGGTTTGTCATCAGGAGCTATTCTCCCACGACCACCATCGGAGGCGGAGAAATTGTTGATCCCCAGGCGGCGAAGCATAAAAGGCGCGTGGAGAAGATACTGCATGATTTCTGTGCCCTTCATGAGGGCAACGAGGAGGAGCGGACAACCGTAATTGTGGAACGGGCCGGCCTGGAGGGGATAGCTTTAGGGCAATTGGTTGCAAGGACCGGCATCCATCAGGAGAGGTTGCGGAAGATACTGGCGGATATGTTTTCGAAAAAACAGGCCGTCCTTTTAGACAGTGAGAAAACGCATGTTGTAGCCTTCTCGGCTTATAAAGATATTCAGCACAGGATCATCGAGGAGACAAAGGCGTATCATGAAAAATTACCCTTGAAGGAGGGCATTCGGAAAGAGGAATTGCGAACCACCCTGGGACGATTCGTCGGTCCTAAGCTTTTCCAGATGGCGATGAATGACCTGGGAAAAAGCGGCCTGATGATAATTGACCGGGAAAATATCCGGTTGGCCGGGCACTCTGCGGACTTGAAGGGCGATCTTGAAGAATTGCGTGAGGAGATGGCCTGCGCCTATCTGGAGTCCGGTCTTACTCCCCCTTCGGTAAAGGAGATCATGCATAAATTTGCCGACCGGAAGTCTCAGGCCGATAGTGTCTTAAATGTAATGCTCAAAGAGGGGAGTATCGTCAAAGTCAGTGGCGATCTCTGCTTCCATAGAGATGTCCTGCATAAACTTAAGAATGATTACAAAAGCTTACTTCTCAGGGAAGGCCATGCTACCCCGGCAGACTTTAAGAAACTTACCGGTCTTTCCCGCAAATTTGTTATCCCCCTGATGGAATATTTCGACATGACAAAACTTACCATCAGGGCGGGCGAATATCGTATCTTAAGAGAAACTGTTCAGGTAGATAGACTGTAGACTTTTAGACCGTAGGTAGGAAAGGAATGGGCATTGAAGAAAAAAAGTGTTTATATCAGCGATATAAAGGCGGGAGACAAAGTCGGCGATTTTTTTCTTGTGGCGGAAAAAAATTTATCCTTTTCCCAGAAGGGCGCGCCTTATCTAAACCTGCGCGTAAAGGACAAAACGGGAGAATTGGACGGCAAAATATGGGACAATGCCAGGGAATGGGATAAGGTTTTTAAGAGGGGTGATATTGTCCACCTTGAATCGCGGGCGGTAAATTACAAAAATAATGTGCAACTTTCCATTGTAGAGGTGAAAAAGGCGGAAGAGGAAGAAATCGACATCAGTGACTATATGCCCGCAGCCGCAAAAGACGGCGAGGTCATGTTAGGGGAACTCCTGACGTTTTTTGAAGGTATAAAAGACCTCCATCTGAAGGCCTTGCTCGATTCATTTTTTCAGGACGAAGCGATTGTGACAGACTTTAAAAAAGCCCCGGCGGCAAAAGGGTTCCACCACGTTTATATCGGAGGACTTCTGGAACATACCCTTTCCGTGACCCGTCTTTTAGACCTTGTGTGCAATCACTACCGCGGCATCAACAGGGATCTGGTCATTACGGGCGGCATCCTTCATGATATCGGGAAAATACATGAATTTTCCTATGGGAGGATTATTGATTACACCGATGAGGGGCGTCTTATCGGGCATATTGTCATGGGTGCGGAGATGGTGGATAACAAGATTGCCTCTCTAAAGGGTTTTCCCGCCGACCTGGCAATGGAATTGAGGCATCTGTTACTGAGCCATCACGGCGAGTTGGAGTTCGGCTCTCCGAAACGCCCGAAGACCGTAGAGGCGCTGATCGTGCATTATATTGACGACCTTGACGCCAAGGTAAACGCCTTTCAGGAGTTCATCGATGTTTCACCGGATGATGAGTCGACATGGACGCCCTTCCACCGGCTCTTGGATCGGGTTATATATAAAGGAGGCGTTTTCGCAAGGGGTACGAAAAAGGATTGAGCGCTAACCTATTTTTTGTAATGTTTCTCCGCTTCTTCCATTTCGTGAAGCCTTGTGTAGTAGCCGGGAAATTCATTCAGATTTGTTGACATGATTTATCTTCTTTCGAGCCGGTTGCCTTTTTGCGGGGCAATCAATAACGAAGCACCGCCGCTGATAATCTATTGCCCGGCATCTTCTCCTGGGGAATAGCGAAGACCTTACCGCCGTTGAGAAATGTCTGAATGGAAGCAATATCCAGGAGGTCATCGCTCCCGCTCCCCGCTTCTTGTTGCAGGATGATCTCATTTTGCTCTGGGGAGACAATCCCCCATTGGTGACACCCGATGGCAACAAACAGCAGACCGACGCGGCCGTGATAGGCAGCCGTCACGATTTCCTTGATGTCATCGGAGGTTAAACCGGTGCCCGAAGATTGTCTGTATTGGGCGAGTGCGTCGTTTTCCGCCTTCCGGAAATGGGGGTTAACGATTAGCCAGGCCTGTCTTCGCAGATGTTCCGCGCTAATCCCTTCGGGGTTGCCGGAAATGCCGTCATCCATCAGGTAAGGGTAGGTATTTGCGTCTTTGTAGATGGGAAACAGGTAATCAACCCCGGCCAGCACCAAGGGGGCTCGTTCATCCTTCAGGAAATTGTGTAACCCCCTGTCTATCTGCCGGAAATACTTTAATATATTGTCCTTTGAGTCTTCTATGTCGGCGCCATGGCCGGAGAGCATTGCCCCTCTGTCTCCGCCGGACGGTTTGCCTGTGCGGAAGCGAATCTGTTTTTCCGGCTCTTCATAGGAAAGTGCATCTGACATGCTTTTAGGAACGCCTTCCACTTCCATCTCCTTCACGCTGTATTTTGTTCCTTCCAAGAGCCGTACCGAGTTCTGGCTCAGTGCCAGGATGTAGAGGCGTTCTTCGCCATGGAAAAGTGGCAGCAGCGGTTTGATATGAAAACGGTCGCCGACGAAGATTAATTCATTGAAAAGTATCGGCAGACAGTATAAACGAAGCAGGCTGCCGGATAAAAAGATGGCGAGTCCGTCGCTTTGACGGCGCCAGGAAAGTACATTGCCTGCCAGCTCCTGTACAGGTTCCAGCAGCGCCTTTATTTCCTGAGAACGCAGATTAAACGCCTGTAATTTATCCTCTGCTTTGCGGATCAGATTCCTGAATCTGATGGGGTTTTGCTGACTTTCCGTTCCTGTGCGATATGTGGGCATAAACATGGAAACGCAAAGGCCGGTCTGTTTCTCTATTAAGGCTTTAAGGTCTTCTCCTGATAGTGAGTACATGCGGCCAATCCCCCTTCTGCCTGATAGATTATTTAGATGGATTAAAGGGATCTGGTTAACCGTAAATCACGGTTGACTGTTTAATACATTATATGACTCGACAAAGCAAACACTTTCTTGTAAACACTCTATGCAACCTAAAAACAATCTGTAGGAAGGTATGAAAACTGAAAGAGCTCCTCTCACTTTTAAAAGAGATATTTCCCCGAAGGATTGGTACGATTGGAGGTGGCAATACAAAAACCGTATTTACACACCGGGGCAATTGGCTGCCTTAATCAGACGACCGCATCATCTGACGGCAAGATACGGAAGTCTGCTGCGTTCTTACCCTTTTTGTGTTACGCCCTACTATCTTTCCCTTATTAATCAGGATGATGAAAACGATCCTGTCGGCAGACAATGTTTGCCTGACCTGAAAGAGATTAATTTTTCCCTGGGCGGCCTTAAGGATCCCCTTGAAGAGGAAATAAATATGCCTGTTTCCGGGCTTATGCACCGTTATCCCGACAGGTGCCTAATTATGGTGACCAATGCCTGCTTTACCAATTGCCGGCATTGTAACCGCAAGCGCAGGTGGGATGAACGGGCTCATGTGGCCTCAAAAGAAGAGCTTCAGGCAATGATAGGTTACGTTTCCCAGTCTCGAGGAATAAGAGAGGTGATAGTTTCCGGCGGAGATCCTCTTACATTAAATGAGAGGCTTCTGGATTGGTTCTTAGGGGCGATGCGTTCCCTGCCTCATGTGGAGGTAATCCGCATCGGCAGCCGGGTCCCCGTGGTCATGCCTATGAGGATTACAAAAAGACTGTGCAACATGCTGCGCAAGCACCGTCCTGTCTGGCTCAACACGCAATTCAATCACGCCAGTGAGATCACGGAAGATTCGGCCAGGGCGTGTGGGATGCTGTTGGAGGCCGGCATACCTCTTTCCAATCAGTCCGTATTGCTCAAGGGGATAAATGACACCTTCGAGTCAATGCGGTCTCTTCTCTACGGACTGCAGCGGATAGGGGTGCGTCCCTATTATCTCTTTAACTGCGACCATGTGGCAGGTACGGATCATTTCCGGGTAGATATCGGAAAAGGGATGGAGATGATGGAAACACTCCGGAGGAATATATCCGGGCTCTGCCTGCCCCGCTACGTGCTTGATACGCCGGGCGAGCAAGGGAAAATTACCCTGGCGCCTGTTTATCTGCAGACGTCGGAAGGAATGAACTTTTAAATTTGGCTTATCATATTATTGTTTGTAAGTAGACGGCATAAAATGATAAAATCCATACAAAACTAAGGAGTGAAAAGATATGTATACTGCGAGTGATTTAAGAAAGGGTTTAAGGATAAAAATCGACAACGAGCCCTATGTTGTCACGGAATTTACCTTTGTTAAGCCCGGTAAAGGTCAGGCGCTGTATCGTTCCAAACTAAAGAATATGTTTACGGGAAGCCAGTTTGAGAGGACTTTCCGTTCCGTAGACACCTTTGAGCCGGCCGATCTGCAGGAGAAAAAAATGCAGTTCATTTACAAGGAAGAGGGAAAATACTGCTTCATGGACAACCAGAGTTATGAGCAGATTTTTCTTACGGAAGAGCAGATAGGCGAAGCCATGAACTTCCTCATTGATAATCTGGAAGTGGAAATCCTTCTGTTTGAAGACAGGCCTTTGGAGGTGAGCCTTCCCAATTTCGTGGATCTTGTTGTTACACAAGCGGATCCTTGGGCAAAGGGCGACTCGGTATCCGGCAACACCAAACCGGTTGTCCTGCAAACTGGTTACCAGATACATGTGCCCCCCTTTGTCGAGCAGGGGGAGAAGGTCAGAGTTGATACCAGGACGGGCGAATACCTCACCCGCGTCAAGGGATGATAGCATCGGGAATACAGAATACAGAGTACAGAAGTCAAAATACAGGAGCTGATAGAAAGGGTTCCCTCTGGAGGCGTGCCCGGATGATACAGGCGGTGCGTCGCTTTTTTATCATGCGCGATTACCTTGAAGTAGAAACACCCCACCTGATACCGGCGCCGGCGCCGGAGGTGCACGTAGATGCTTTTTCCTGCGGCAACTTGTTCCTACATGCCTCGCCGGAATTGTCCATGAAGCGGCTGCTGGCCCAAGGCTATCCCTGCATATTTCAAATCTGCAAATGTTTTCGCGGAAAAGAGAGAGGGGACAGACATCTCCCCGAGTTTACTATGTTAGAGTGGTATCATGTGGGTATTGACTACAGGGAATTAATGAACGAGTGCGAGGAGTTGCTGTACTTTGTTTTCCGCGAGCTTGGATATTCCGATAACCTTTCTTACCAGGGATGTCCGGTTGTTATATCTCCTCCCTGGGAAAGGACAACCGTCGCCGAGGCTTTTTCCCTTTATGCTCCCCTGTCCATGTCTGAGGCTTTGGAGAGGGATTGTTTTGATCAAATAATGGCAGATCATATAGAACCTTGTCTGGGTGTAGCAAGGCCGACATTTATTTATGATTATCCCGGCAACCCCGGCAGTCTGGCGAAGGCTAAACAAGGCGAACCGGGAATTGTTGAACGATTTGAGTTGTATATCGGCGGACTGGAACTGGCCAATGCCTTTTCTGAACTCTGTGACGGAAAAGAGCAGCGGCTCCGCTTTCAGGATGCCGAACAGGCCCGTCTGGAGATGGGGAAAACCCTATATCCCCCTGCCGAAAGGTTTCTGAGAGTCCTGTCCGACATGCCGGATGCGGCAGGCATCGCCCTGGGTATAGACAGATTGGCCATGATCATAAATGACCGGGCAACAATCGATGATGTGGTTGCCTTCACGCCGGAAGATTTATAATGGCTCCCTCCCCCGACAAGCGATGATATATATCGTGATTCCGCCCGCCAAGTTGTCCTGCTCAAGGGACGGGTCAAAACACGTGCGACAGGAGAAGCGGCGACAAGGCTTGACAAACACGGCGGGTTGTCATTAATGGAAATGATCACTCCGTGGATTGAACTGGAAAGCATGTCATGATAATATGACAATTACGGGTCGCAACGATAGGTTATGAAATGAAAATCGATAAAATCATCTGGCTTGACGAAATTATCGAGAAGCTTGAAACAAAACACAATGTCCGCCAGGAGGAAGTAACCGGGCTTTTTAACAATAAACCGCTCTTCAGGTTTGTTGAAAAAGGGCACCGACCCGGTGAAAATGTTTATGCTGCTATGGGACAAACAGACGCCGGTCGTTATATGATCGTATTTTTTATCCATAAGACGGATGGAAGCGCTTTGATTCTTTCAGGGCGCGCCATGACGCCGTCGGAAAGGAAACGCCATGAAAAGAAGTAAAAGCTCCCTGTCGCAGGGGAAATCCTATCGGGAAATCGGTGAGTTCTGGGATAGTCACGATTTAGACGCCTTCTGGGATCAGACCAGAGATGCGGATTTTTCCGTAGAGGTCCGCTCGGAGGTAACCTATTACGCTATTGACAGATCCCTGTCTCAACAAATTCAGGATATGGCCAGAAAAAGAGGAATTGCCGCGGATACGCTCATCAACCTGATCGTGCAGGAAAAAATTCAGGAAACGGCGTAATTCGCAATTTTGATAAGAACTCGCTTTTGCATGGTGGGAGTATAGGAAGAAGGATTATATGTGTCAAGAGGATTTTGACCACAAAATATGATGTTTGTTGCCGATCATTGTGCGAGTGATGTATCGAGTCGGCTGTATTTTTGAGAAATCGGCTCACCTTTTGTTGATTTACCCGCCACGAAGGCCATTTTTAGTGGCATACGGGTAGACCTGTCCTTCACGCTTCAAATTATCATCGCTGATTCTTAGAATTCACAAAGCGTTATGCCTGAATATATTCATCCCAGGCATCGCCCTGGGTATAGACAGATTGGCCATGATCATAAATGACCGGGCAACAATCGATGATGTGGTTGCCTTCACGCCGGAAGATTTATAATGGCTCCCTCCTTGTTCATCCGCTGAATATCGCTGCTTTATGGATTTATTCCTTGACAAACCTCTGAGGCTGCCATTATAAGATTGCCAAAATTAAAGCGATTTTTAATGTTAACCAACTGCACGCCGATGACAATGTCTGGCAAAGCTATTTTCCTGGTGTGCACAGTTAAATTCCCGGCAACGGGGAGTGGTGTATATTATTACAACGGAAGGGACTGGGTTTAAGCCGGCATGAAAAATGCGCGTATGTGGCTGGCGTTGTTCGCTCTCCTGCTTGCGGGTATGTTTGTCATGATCACCTTTCTTGTCCGGTATGAGGAAAGGAGTAAGAACAATACCTTCCAGGAGAAGGGCGCCTACATGATCAGTCTCATGGCGCTATATCACATCCGGGATTTCGAAGCGGGCCGCCACGATTTACTGATGCGGACCATCAGCGAAAATATATCGAAGGACGGATTTCTCTACCTTTTCGTACATGACCAGCAGGGGGAAAATATTTTTTCCGTGGCCCCCGGTTATGTCTCCTCGCAGATCCCGCCGCAGGTTCCAATCGCCTCTCTCTACAATCCGACGCTGACGACACAGCAATATAAGATGATCGGCATGGACACTGAGATATATGAGTTTTCCAAGCCGATCTTTGAAGGGGGCAGAAAAACGGGAACGATCCGCCTCGGTCTGATACCTCCCCTCGTATCCGTCTTTTCACGAGAGCGGATGACTATTATCGCTCTGATGGCATATTTCTTTATCGCGGCGCTTGTCCTCGGATATTATGGCATTCTCCTCCGGCTGAAGCCACTGAAGAGCATAAGTTTACCCGAGGAACGGCATCCCGCAACCGCTTCCTCCAGAGAGGCGGGAGACAGCGAATTGCAGACGGTCATTGAGGGAATGGAACAGGCAATGCAAAAGGTCCGCAGTCAGATCAAGCAGATCAAAGAGGAAAACCTCGCCCTGGTCTCCCGCCTTGGTGTGGCCAGATTTGAACAAACGCAGATATACGGCATCCTCGATGCTATTTTTTTTGGCATTATTGTTACCGATACGCGTGACAATGTAGTTTTCGTTAACCAGTTCCTGCTCACGTTGCTCCGCAGTAAGAGAGAAGATGTCATAGATCGTCCCCTGACCTCCGTAATCGCGAATCCGGAAATCATTTCCTGCGCTGCCCAACAGGACAATACCCAGCGGTCGAAAAACCCGAAACCAATAGAAACGACTTTTCCCGAACTGGCGCCGGGGGAGAGGTTTCAGGTGACCATCTCCTACCTGACCGACAATAGGCAGGAGCTAACCGGCAAAATGATCAGTATCCGCAACGTTACGATTGCCAAAATGGCCGAGGAGTCTCAACAGCAGTTCATCGCGCACGTTGCCCATGAATTGCGTACGCCGCTGACAAATATCAAGTCCTACAGCGAGATGCTCATGGATGGCGAAGTTACCGACCGGGAGATGCAGCGGGAATTCTATAACACCATTAACGCAGAAACCGACCGCCTGGCCAGTCTCGTCCATACCCTGCTGAACATTTCGAAGATTGAGATGGGAAGTATGACCGTCAACAAAGGGCTGGTGAGGACGGACTGGTTTGTTGACGGTTGCCTTTTGGCGATTGAGGCTTCCGCCAGAGACAAGCACCTGACGATCGAAAGACGCATGCCCGACAACTTCCCATCACTGCTCGCCGATAAGGAACTGCTTCAGGGGGCCATTATCAACGTTCTCGGCAATGCCCTCAAATATACCCCGGAGCATGGCAAGATCACCTTCGCCATTTCCGATCAGGGCGAAGCGGTAGCCTTTGAGGTAGTCGACTCAGGGTACGGAATCGCAGCGGAGGACCTCCCTCATATCTTCGAGAAATTTTACCGATCGAGCAATAATGAGATCACAGCCCAGAAGGGCAGCGGTTTGGGACTGGCAATCACTGCCGAGATTGTCCATCTTCATGGCGGGCACATCGACGTGCAGAGCAATGCGGGTGTTGGCACCCACGTAACGATCCGGATACCGAAGGCGGAGCACTACCTTGGAAAAGCGTAAGAGAGTCTTGGTTGTAGATGACGAGGCGCCGGTCCGTCGGGTTCTTGAACTGAAATTAAAAAACGGCGGCTATGATGTACTGTTAGCCGATAATGGCGAAGATGCCCTGAAGATCATCGAGAGCGAAAAACCCGATGCCGTGGTCACGGACATCAATATGCCCCGGATGAACGGAAAGGAACTGTGCGGGAAAACCAATGATCTGAAACGCGAGCGGCCATTTCTGACGATCATTATGACGGCCCGGATTTTCCCCGATGAGGAGCAGTGGATAGCGGGTATGCTGGACACCCTGTTCATGGAGAAACCATTCAGTCCGAGCTACATCCTGGAGAGTATCGATCAGTATTTCGGGGAGAAGAAATGATGGAAATCTCCCGGTTTACGGATTTCCTGACGAGTCTGTCGGATATGTGCCGCTGGCATTTCGAGGTCTGGGACAGCAGAGCCCGGGTCTTTACCACCGCTCCCGGCAAAACCCAGGTGGGCGGGCGGGAGAACCTCGCGGCATCCATCATGAGGGAAAATATATTCCAGGTTGAAACGGGATCGAAAAAATATTTATCCGGCGTGCCCATCCGAAGCGACGGGATGCCGATAGGTGCATTGCTGGCGTGGAGCAATGGTTTCCCGAACAGTTCGCCGGCAGATCCCGTGACGGTGGAACCGTTTCTTAGGCACATAACGGAAGTCCTGGAGGGCAGTTGGACCGCCAGCGCTGACGCAGATAAAATGGTTAAGGAACTGAGCCAGAACTACGAGGATCTCCATCTCTATGGACGCCTTTCCAGCCTTATCAAGACCATACCTTTTTCTGTTTCTGCGATCGAGGATCTCATCGGCGAAATCCATGACGCCCTGCACGCCGAGCTGGTTTTCGTGCGCCTAAACGGATCCCAGGACATTCAACTGATCATGAGAGATAATCCGCTGAACAACAGGTTTAGCGATAGCGCCGGCTTTGCCGGACGTCTTATCGCCGCGATACCGGAGCAGGCGGAGTCGCTGAAAGAGCATTACTTCGTTGTCAACGATTCCCGGTTGGTTCCCGGCTACGGGGAACTCCACACAGACCAGTACCGGGCGCTCCTGGTTACGATCCAAAGCGACCGGAAATTCTACGGGTGGATCGGTGTAGTTTCCTTCAATATGAATAATATCTTCCGTCGCGGCGAGTTGCGCCTCATCATTTCCATCGCCGGGCAGGTCGCTGTAGCCATTACCAATACTGATCTATACAATGATCTGGAACAGTTTGCCGTCAACGTGGTCAAATCCCTTATCCAGGTCATCGAGGCCAAAGACACTTACACACGCGGTCATTCGGAGCGTGTCAACAGGTTCAGCATGCTCCTGGCGGAAAAGATGGCTCTGAGAAAAGAGCAGAAAACTCATCTGCAGTGGGCGTCCATGCTGCATGATATCGGCAAGGTCGGCATTGCCGAAACGATTCTTAATAAACCGTCCTCCCTGACGAGAGGGGAATATGATCAAATCAAGACCCATCCGACCAAGGGATATACCATCCTGAAACCCCTGGAGACCTTGGCCGGCGCACTGTCCGGCATTTGGTATCACCATGAACGCTACGATGGGACCGGTTATCCCGATGGGCTCAAAGGAAAAAACATCCCGCTTCTGGCGCGCATCATCGCCGTGTCGGACACGTTTGACGCCCTCAATTCGGACCGGGCGTATCGTCCGGGAAAATCTGTCAGAGAATCCCTTGATATCATGCAATCACTTGCAGGCACCAAGCTTGATAAACAAATCGTCCGGGCATTTATCGAGATAATGAAGAGCAGAGAAGAATCCGGGAAAGGGGAAGGAAAAGGGCATGACGCCAGCAAAGACAGCCATCACGCAATTGGGTAACCATACCATTGTCACCCTGAAGGAACCCATAACCTATCAAAACTGCAAGGAACTTGAAGACTGCATCGAGAGAGTTGCCGGGAAGAGCCAGGCTGCCATCATCCTGGAATGCAAGGCGGTCAGCTATGTAGACAGCGTTGCGCTGGAGATGCTGTTACGTCTGCAGGAAAAAATCATGGAACGGGGAATGCAACTGAAGATAGTTAGCCTGAATGCGGTATGCCGGGATATCATGATTGTTACCCGGTTGATTAACCAGTTTACGGTGCATGCGAGCGTGCCGGAAGCCATTAAGGAACCCTTATGAAACTCTCATGATGGCACCCGTCACAAATTATAATGAAAATTACCCCTCCCCCCTCCCCCTCCCTCAAGGGGAGGGGGTTGAGGGGGAGGGTGAAAGGTATTTTTAGATGAAAGTACATCGCGGTTCGGGGCGCAAAAAATTAGGCGACATCCTGGTCCATCAGGGTCGTATTACCCCGGAACAACTTGCCGATCTGCTTCAAAGCCAGAAGACATGCGGGAAGCCCTTAGGGCGGATACTTATTGAGCAGGGGATACTGAGCCCTGAGGAGCTGAATAATATTCTCGGAGAGCAACTCGGCATTCCCCACGTCTGGCTGCGCAAGGGGCTGGCAGATCCGCGGATCGTGCATATGTTGCCCAAGGAGAAGGCACTCCAGTACCAGGTGATCCCCATGTTCTGCGTGAACGGCAAGCTGAGCCTGGCCACGGCAGATCCTTATTCGCCTTTTGTCTTTAAAGAGGTGTCCCGGATCACCGGCATGGAAATATTGCCTGTTCTTTGCCGGGCCGACGATATCATCGATGCCATTAATGACTGTTACCGGGCTGAAGAGGTTGACATGGCCGAGGCAATGACCCAGCTTGAAACAGCGGGCATAGAAGTAATTCAAGCCAGTCAGGAAAAAGCCGTCAGTGAAATCGCCATGATGGCCGAGGGCAGTCCGGTGATTAACCTGACTAATATGATCCTGCTCAAGGCGATTCGGGAACGGGCAAGCGACATCCACCTGGAGCCCCAGGCGAGCAACTTCCGGGTACGGGTCCGTATCGACGGGCTTCTTTACGAACTTATGGCGCCCCGGGTCGAAATGCACCCGGCAGTAGTTTCCCGTCTGAAGGTCATGGCCAATCTGGATATTGCCGAACGCCGGATTCCCCAGGACGGTCGCATACAAGTGCAGGTGGACGGCGGCGTTGTTGACCTCCGCTTTTCCTCCATGCCCACTATTCACGGCGAGAAAGTCGTGCTCCGAATCCTCGATCAGCGCCAGGCGATCCTGGACCTAAACCTGCTGGGCTTCGATCCCGGGGTTCTCGCCCTGTTCAAGTCCCTGCTCAAGCGGCCTTACGGTCTGATCCTGGTCTGCGGTCCCACGGGCAGCGGGAAAACCACGACCCTGTACTCGGCCGTCACCATGCTCAATACCATGGAAAAAAACATCGTCACCATCGAAGACCCCGTGGAATACCAGCTAAAAGGCATCAATCAGAACCAGGTCAAGGAAGCCATCGGCCTTAACTTTGCCCGGTTCCTGAAGCACGCCTTGCGGCAGGACCCTGATATCCTCATGGTGGGCGAGATCCGGGACCGCGAAACGGCGGAGATCGCGATCCAGGCCTCGCTGACCGGCCATCTTGTCCTCTCCACCCTCCATACCAACGACAGCGCCAGCGCCATCACCCGCCTGCTCGAAATGGGGATTGAGCCCTACCTGATCTCCTCCGCTCTGCTTGCGCCAATGGCGCAGCGACTCATAAGGACGATCTGTCCCGCCTGTAAGGCGACCTACTACGCCCCCGGGAACGTCCTTCAGGATCTGGGCATGGACAAATCCGCGACGGTTTCCCTCGCCAAAGGACGGGGATGTTCCGCCTGCTACGATTCAGGTTTCAAGGGGCGTACGGGCATCCACGAGATTCTGCCCATGGAAGACGGTCTGCGCTCCCTGATCCTGACCAATCCCACGAGTGACGTCCTGCAGAGGCATCTTCGTAAACAGGGTCTCAAGACACTCCGGGATGCTGGTATGGCGAAGGTTTTAGCCGGTGAGACTACTATCGAGGAGATTACCCGGGCAACGATGCTGGATGGCGAGTGAGCGGATGTGTGCATATGAGTCATCAGGGAGGATGATCAGATGAAAAAAATCTTTATTGTAGACGATAATGACCATCTGATTAAGTACGCGGGAAATAAGTTGCGGGAGGCAGGGTTTGAGGTTTTGACCGCCTCATCCAGTATTCAGGCGTTGAATTTATTGAATGATTACACTCCGGATATTATTTTCATTGATTATTTTCTGCCGAATTTCAATGGTGATAAACTATGCCGCTTGATCCGCGAGACTAAACATTTGCAACATGCGTATTTGATTATCGTATCTGCTGCGGCAACGGAATTGCAGCTTGATCTAACCAGTTTAGGCGCCAACGCATTAATTGCCAAAGGGACTTTTCGAGAAACAACCAAATATTTCTTTTCTGCCATAGCCGATGCAGAATTACCCCCTGATGAGGGGAAAATCCATATGATTATGGGTGTCGATGAGGCACATGCGCGACAGATGACGATAGAGCTTTTGCGGAAGTATCGTCATCTGCAAACCATGTTGGACAGTATCGCCGAAGGGATCATTGAGATTTACTGCGGACAGATCGCTTATGTCAATCCGGCCGCTGTCGCAATTCTGGGCATGCCGCAGGAACAGCTATTAGCAGCCTGTCTGCCGGCATTATTTGATGAGCCCTCAAAATCAAAAGTCGAATCAGTGATGCGGTCCGGTTCTAAAAACAGTGCCACTATAAACTGGAAGAGCCGCATGCAACCCGAAGAGAAGACATTATCGGTGCAAAATCTTCCATTTGAAGGCCCGTCAGATACCATTATCCTTTTAATCAGCGATATCACCGAGCGGATACGTTCCGAGAAGGCTCTGCAGGAATATAACAGCCGCCTGGAAGCGTTGGTGCAAGAGCGCACTGCCGATTTGAAGTTAGCCATGGAAAAACTTCAGCACGTGGAAAAAATAGAAGCCGTTGGACTCCTCGCAGGTGGGGTGGCCCATGATCTCAACAATATTTTAACAGGTCTCGTGGGTTATCCTGAGCTATTGTTGCTTAAGCTTCCCGATGAGAGTCCTTTAAGAAAAATTGTATTGAACATACGCGAGTCAGGGGAAAAGGCTGCCGCCGTGGTGCAGGATTTATTGACCATGGCGCGAAGAGGGGTCATCACCGATGAAGTCCTCAACTTAAACACGATCATATCCAAATATTTGAAAAGCCCTGAATTTGAGAAACTAAAATCCTTTCATCCCTATGTTCGTCTTGAAAGCAACCTGCAAGAAGATCTGTTGAACATCGTCGGCTCTCCAGTTCATCTCTTTAAGTCAGTTATGAATCTGGTGACCAATGCAGCAGAGGCTATGCCTGACGGAGGAAAGATCATTATCTCCACGCAAACCCGATATGTGGACAGGCCAATCTGCGCTTATGAAAGGATCGAGGAAGGCGATTATGTCGTATTTACGGTTTCTGACACCGGAGGCGGCATTTCCTCCGAGGAGATTAGAAAAATCTTTGATCCCTTTTATACAAAGAAGGTAATGGGGAGAAGTGGGTCTGGCTTGGGAATGTCTGTTGTCTGGGCGACACTGAAAGATTGCAGGGGATATATTGACGTGCAAAGCACAGTAGGAAAAGGAACAACCTTCATTCTTTACTTTCCCGTGACAAGACGGGAATTGATAAAAGCAAGATCGTCCGTCCCCGTTGAAGAGTATAAAGGGAATGGAGAGTCGATACTGATTGTTGATGATATGCCTGAGCAGTTAGACCTCGCCAATATGATCCTGAATACATTAGGGTATTCTGTATCGACTGCTTCCAGCGGGGAAAATGCAGTTGAATATATTAAGGATCATGCGGTTGATCTGGTTGTCTTAGACATGATTATGGACCCCGGCATGGATGGCCTGGAAACGTACCGACGCATCATTGCCTTGCGTCCTCATCAGAAGGTCGTCATTTTCAGCGGCTATTCTGAAAATGAAAATATTACCGCTTGCTTGGAATTAGGTGCGGGGCAATATGTCAAAAAGCCCTACACTTTAGAAAAAATTGGTGTCGCTGTTAAGCATGCGCTTGACGTGAATCCGAGCCAGGTGTTTTTATGAGGCACGACCTATGGCGATAAGCACACGCCGGCAGCCGGCCGTAACTGATGCCGGGAAAAAAGCGCTGGCCCCTCGGTCTGTCCGGCCCGCTTTCTCAAAGTTCCGGCTTCCCCGGCGCCGCGCCGTCAAGTCGGGGGAGCAGGTCTTTTTTTTCTCCCAGCTCTCGCTGATGATCGAGATCGGAACCTCGCTCACCGGCGGCCTGCATGCCCTGGCAGAGCAAAGCCGGGATCCCGTCTTCAAAGAAATTCTCCAGATGATGCTCAAGGATCTCCAGGAAGGGAAACAGCTTTCCGATGCCATGTCGCGCTATCCCCGCGTTTTCAATCGGGTTTACATCAGTCTTGTGAAAGCTGGAGAGGCGGGGGGCTTCCTGAAAGACACCCTTGACAGCATCGTGGTCATGCTCGAACGGCGTCAGGCGCTAATCACCCAACTGCGATCCACCATGACCTATCCCGTGATCCTCTGCGCGATGGCCCTGGCCGTGGTTATTTTCGTCGTCGTCGGCATCCTTCCCAAGTTCATGCTGCTCTTTGCCGGAAAGGAGCGCCTCCTCCCCCCCGCAACCCGGTTCCTGATGGCTCTCAGCGTCTCGCTACGGGGTTACTGGTGGGCCTATGTAACGGGCGTTGGGGCATTGATTTTTCTCGGTGCGGCCTTTTGGAGAAGCCCGTTCGGTCAGGCATTGAAAGACCGCTTTCTCGTCAGCGCCCCGATGGTAGCCCCCACGTTCAACAAGATCCTCACGTGCCAGTTGCTGAGGACGCTCGGCAATCTCATGGAAAGCCATGTGCCGCTGATAGAGGCCCTCGATGTAACCAGAACCACCTTTGCCAACAGGCACTTCCTTGCCTTTGTGGATCAGATCCGGGAACATGTCCGGGGGGGAGGGACCCTTTCCAGCGTTTTCGCCCGCAATCCCTACGTCATGGAGACGGTCAAGCAGATGGTGGCAACGGGCGAAGAAGTGGGAAGATTGCCAAGAGTAATGTTGCGTCTGGCGGAATTTTATGATACGGAGATTCAGCGAGATTTGAAGATTATCAGCTCACTGGTGGAACCGGCCGCCCTGGTTATTATCGGCGCGGTGGTAGGACTGCTTGTCTCCTCCGTGATCCTGCCCATATTCAGGATCGCCGGTACGGCTCAATGAAATCATTTCGTTCTTGTTTTACAGATCGAAACTGCTAAAAAATGAAGGAGGAACAAAATGAATGTACGTTGTCAGAAGCTGTTCCGCAGGGTAAAAAACGGGGATGGATTTACGCTGATTGAGATGCTGATCGTGATCATCATCCTGGGGATACTCGCCATGGTCATTATCCCGCAGATTACCGTCTCCACGGACGATGCCAGAGTGAGCACGCTAAAGTCAAACCTGACTGCAGTACGCAGCGCCATTGAGGTCTATTACGCCCAGCATAACATGACCTATCCGGGTGTCAAGAAGGAGACGGACGGTACGACAGCCACGGCCAATGCCACTGAGGCCAAAGCGGCATTTCTGGCCCAGATGACATTGTTTTCGGATGCCAATGGCAAGACCGCAGCGGCGAAGGACAGCACCTACAAATACGGCCCATATATCAAGGGCGGCAGCCTTCCTGATAATCCTTACAGTAACAACGACGTGGTATGCGATCTAACCGTGACGAACTTGCCCGTAACCCGGGCAGTTAGTGGAACGGTGGGATGGCAATATCTGCCGGTGCTGGGCGTCTTCTTCGCCAATGACGCAGGTTCCAGCGGTGGTACGGCGCATATTTCCTATTAAGGCAAATTTCTTCTGGTCATGGAGATTTGTGGATATTTTGAGAAGAAGGCCGGCGGGATTCACCCTTCTGGACAGTCTTATGGTCATCGTGATCCTAGGGATTGTCGGGATGGCCATCATCCCCCAGTTCCAGGGCATGGTCCAGGAAACCCGGCTGAACGAGGCCGCTGCGGAACTCGTTTCGGGAATGCAGTACGCCGGCAGTCTCGCGGTCCGTTACCGGCGGCCCTTCGGTTTTCAGGCCGATGCCGCCGGCCACTGGTTTAAGATCTACGACAACCGGTATGCCGCCGATGCCGACGCCCATACCGCCGATGACCCGCCGGTGACCGCATTAGGCGTGGTCCTGAACCCCCTCGACAAAAGCTGGTACGTCCATGACTTCGACGATATGGAAAACTATCGGGCGGTGACCTTCACGAGTGCGCAGATCGCCTTTTATCCCGACGGCCACTCCGCCGCCTCGAACACGACGGTTACCGTAAGCCTGGGCGGCATCCAGAGGACGATCACGGTAGATGGGGCGACAGGCCGGATCAGCGTCCAGTGACATTAGGTTTCACATCATGCAAAAGGAGCAGGTTTTTGTAAATCATATCATCCATAATTCACGGGGGTTTACACTCTTCGAAATAGTCATGGCCCTCCTTATCTTTGCCATCGCGATTGTCCCCATGATGAATGCCTTCGCCCCCGCCCTCCTCTCAACCGGTCAGGGAGAGGAACAGGCGGTACTGACCGGCCAGGCCCGCAGCACCATGAACCGGCTTTTGGACCTCAATTTCCGCAGCCTTGATACCAACCGGGGCAATCCAGCTAACCTGGTAGCCCTTTTCGGCAGCCAGGCGGAGGCTGATAAGGAAAGCTTTGTTTTCCTGGGTACGACCTATACGCCCGTCGTTGCCGTCACGGACGCAAGCGGCGGCGCGGGCGGCCTTCTGGAACTCAAGGTCACCATAAAAGATGTCACCCTGCAAACGCTCAAGGCTGCCCGTTAGGCGGCGTGAATGAGGAGATATGGGATCAGTTATGATTTTTAAAATCTCCCCTCGCCCCTCTTTTCCAAAGAGGGGGAACACCCCCAATTTTCCCCCTTTAGCAAAGGGAGGCGAGGGGAGATTTCAATCAGGCTTCACGCTTCTCGAGCTCCTCATCGCCATCGCCCTCATGGCCATGATCGTCGGGGCGCTGGATCAGGTTGCAGCCCGGGTGCTCTCGACCTATTCGGCCGTGCAGGCGGGCCAGGACCTGGTTCCCCAGGCCCGGTACGCCCTGGAGCGGATGGTAGCGTTCGTGCAGGCTAGCGACAAGATTCTGACGCCCTCTACAATAGATCCCACGGAGGCACTGGTGGTGAGTGAGCAATACAGCGATCAGTACACAAATTCAAGCCGCGTCTACACTGCTGCCGGCGACGGCCGCCCCGATGCCGATACCGATGCCGACGGCCTCGTCAACGAGGACAGTGGAGATCCGGCGGAGTTTATCACCTTCGATCTGGACAAGTCCGATGGGAGCAACTGGCTGTTGATGGAAAAGATGCCCGATTACGGCACCAGCGCAACCGACGATTTCAAGACCCCGGCGACCCTCTGCGAACACGTCCAGGCCTTTGCCTGCAAACGTCTGTCCGCGGGCATCGTGGAGATTACTCTGACGCTGCAGCAGGGAAGCAAAACGGTCAGCCTGCGGACGACCGCCAAGGCCCAATGGGTGAATTAAGTGGCCAAGTCAAGGAAGGAAAAAGGGTTCATCCTGGTTATCATGCTTGGTCTGCTGCTGCTCTTGGCCGTGACGGCCATGTCCCTGAACGTTAAATCGGGCATGCAGGCCAGGATGGCCGCCAACGGGCAGATTGATGCGCAGACCTACCTTGATCAGTTGGCCATCATCGAACAGTCTGTTTGGGTATTAATGGGGGACGCCTCCCGGCGTGTCCCGTCGGGAGAAAATTATACCTATAATGGCAGAACGTACAGCCGGACGATTGCCAGCAGCCCCATAAGCCAATATACAGATACCATCGTCATGTCCGTCCGGGCACCCAATGCTGTAGGCACGGTGAATAAGTCCTTCCGGTACAATATCGACACGCCCTTTTTGATCAGGAAGCCAAGGCAGGTCTATATTGACAGCGCTGGCAATATCTTTTTTGCCGATTATGACAACCATTCCGTCTGGAAGATCGACGCCATGACCGGCGTCATCCTCCGGGTAGCGGGCAGGGGAACAAGCGGTTTTAACGGCGATGGCGGACCGGCGACGGAAGCCCAGCTCAATAACCCGCGTGGCGTCTGCACCGATGCCCTCGGTAATGTCTATATTGCCGATACGGATAACAATCGCATCCGCAGAGTTTCAGCGGGATTCATCAGCACGGTTGCGGGCGCCTCCGGTGGTGGCGGTTATGCGGGTGACGGAGGCGCCGCAATTTTGGCGCGGCTCAACAGCCCTTATGGTGTCTGGGTGGATGCCTCAGGGAGTATCTATATTGCCGACACAGATAATAACTGCATCCGCAAAGTAGTGGCGGGCTTCATCAGTACGGTGGTCAACATGACCGGTTCCCCTCCGCCCGCCG
>DATESZ010000188.1:0-7832 GCA_035283845.1 Syntrophales bacterium
CTTCATTTCGTCGGCCCGGAATATCAGCCATGTGGCGCTGTTGGTGACGAGCGCCAACCAGCCGCTTTCGATGCTCCAGTTGGGTTTTATGGCCGACGCGCGTTATGAAGCCGCGGCTGTCGTGGGGACCGTGGTGGTGATATTAACCGTCGGTGTAGCCTTGATCGCGCGCTTCTTCGGTCTCCGTTTGGGCCTCCGGGGGGAGTGATGCTATTGCTCTAATTTTATTGATAGTTACGGCGTACTATCAGATAACGACTTACCGGAGTCGAAAAGCTTAATAAGCGCATTAGCGCTTGTAAAATATCATTTCAAAAAAGGGGGATATTATGTCAGCAAGCAAGAACAAACACGGAGAGGAAACCACATACTCCCGTTGGTTAGCGAGCCGCCAAGGCATACCAATCCTGAAAGGGTTCAGCATCCCTAACCTTAACGAGGTTGAAGTATTTCCCTGGGAACGAACCGGGGGAAAGGGAGTGTACATCGAGTTGGAGGGGATGGAAGCAACCAATGATTCATATATATGTGAGATTCCTCCCGGCGCATTGCTTAACCCCGAACGACACCTTTATGAAGAGGTGATATATGTGTTGAGTGGCCGTGGAGCGACTACGGTCTGGAACGACGAGCGATACAAACGGACATTTGAATGGCACGAGGGGAGCTTGTTCGCTATCCCCCTTAACGCGTGGCACCAGCTCTTCAATGGCCAGGGTGGGGAACCTTCCCGCTTTTATGCGGTTACCTGCGCCCCTCTCGTATTCAACTTTTTCCATAACGAGGACTATGTCTTAAACGACCCGTTTGTTTTTTCAGACCGTTTCAATGGGCAGGAAGATTTCTTCAGCGGGGAAGGTAAATCGCTGCCGGGCCGGATGTGGGAAACAAACTTCGTGGACGACGTCCGCGATTTCCCTTTGCAGGAATGGAAAGAGCGCGGCGCAGGCGGTCGCAACGTCATGTTCGAGCTTGGCGATGGAACGATGGCGGCCCATATTTCAGAGTTTCCGGTAGGAACATATAAAAAGGCTCACCGGCACGGTCCCGGCGCCCATGTTATCATAGTGAAAGGCCACGGGTATTCGTTGCTCTGGGAAGAAGGCCAGGAAAAACAAAAAATAGACTGGTCGCCGGGAAGCGTCCTTGTTCCCCCGAATATGGTGTTTCATCAGCATTTCAACACCGGGGCCTCTCCGGCCAGATACCTGGCCATCCGCTGGGGAAGCCGGAGGTATCCTGTTACCTGGGATGGTTCAGCGCTGCTGCTGGTTGATAAGAGTTTGAAAGAAGGGGGAAACCAGATAGAATACGAAGATGAAGATCCGCGAGTTAGAAAGCTTTTTGAAGAAGAAACGGCCAAGCACGGCGTGGAGTGTAAGATGCCCCAGTTGCCCGGCGGAGCAAAAACTGAGACTGTGGGGGTGTCTTAAGTGCACTTGGATGAGGATATTGATTATGAAGAATGGGACGAACAGGCATGGAAAAGCGAAAGGATCGAACTCGACAGTATTGGGATAGATATAGGTTCTTCGACAAGCCACCTAATAATATCCAGCTTAGTGCTGCGCCGGCGGGGGAGGGAGTATTACAGCGGCTACACGGTGGTTGACCGCCAGATACTCTACAAGTCTCCCATTCTTCTTACCCCCTATATAAACAATAACTATACTATCGATGCCGGCAAGCTGGAAGAGTTTATTTCGGCGGCCTATGAGGAGGCTGGACTAACGCCGGATGCTATCGACAGCGGTGCCGTAATTACCACCGGTGAAGCCGCACGAAAGGATAATGCAGCCAATATCATTAACCTTTTTGCTGAACAGGCCGGAAAGTTCGTTTGCGCTACAGCCGGCCCCACGTTAGAAGCAGTGCTGGCTGCCCACGGCTCCGGCGCCGTTCAAAAGTCTTTGGCTCACCATATTGGCTCAGATGGAGATAGTCGCCATCCGGTCATCTTGAACGTTGATATTGGCGGAGGAACAACAAAAATTGCGTTAGTGCATGAAGGAAAAATCATAGATACTTCAGTCGTCGATGTCGGCTCAAGGTCGGTGGCCTGGGACGAATCCAACATATTGACAAGAGTAGAACAATCCGCCCATGCAGTTGCTGCTGACCTCGGCTTTACACTGGTGGCAGGCAAAGAGATTACGACCGAACAGAAAGAAAGGCTGGCACTGAAGCTCACACAGGCGCTTTTTACTTTGATCCGGCGCGAACCTTTATGCCCGATTGTCTCCAAGCTGATGGTTACTTCGCCATTGAGCTTTGGCGGGCCGATTGATTTTGTCACTTATTCCGGAGGAGTCTCTGAATACATATACGGAAATGAGCACGGCGATTATGGCGACCTGGGCAATTTGCTTGGCGATTACATCCGGGCCGCTAATGAACACTTGGGTTTTAAAGTTGAGGAAGCCCGACAGGGCATTAGAGCAACAGTTATTGGGGCGTCCCAGTACACTGTACAAGTTAGCGGAAACACAATATTTATTTCAGATAGTGATGCTTTACCTATCCGCAACTTGCCTGTAATTTCTATCAGCGCGACTGGTAAACAATTACAAGAAAGTGCCATTTCGGCCTCAATTTCTAAAGAATTAGACCTAATGGGCATAGAAAGAGATACTCAGCCCGTAGCTGTATCTGTCCGGTGGGATCAAGAACCAAGATTCGATATTATAGAAACTTTTCTAAAAGGCCTCGAAGCGGGGTTACAGACCTCCATAGAAAACAAATTACCCATAGTAACAATCTTTGACAAAGATGTAGCCAATTTGGTCGGGGAAGAATTGCAGCGCCGGTTAGGCGGAAGGAATACCATCATTTGTGTCGACAGTATAGATATTAAAGGGCTGAACTTTGTCGATATTGGTAAGCCGCTTCCGGATACCAAAGCTGTTCCTGTCACCGTCAAATCGTTGGTATTTTGTTAGATTGGCGTCCTTACCGGCGCAGTTGTTTTAGTATTAAAAAAGGTGATGAAAAAATCCTTGACGAATTAGATCCATTGTGGTAAAAAAACGTACCCGCTTGGATCCGACAGACGGACTGAGACGGAGGCTATTCGTTTAGCATTTATTATAAGAAAACAATAAGCCTCTTGTCTTGCGCAGGGGGCTTTTTTCGTTAATGAGAGCCATGAGAATAATTCAGCCAGTAAAAGAAATGCAGGACTTTTGCGATCATAACAGGAAGACAGGCAAAATAATATCCCTGGTTCCCACAATGGGTTATCTGCACGAGGGACACTTGAACCTGATGCGTGAAGGGAAGAAAAGGGGAGACTGTCTTGTCGTAAGCATCTACGTGAATCCCACGCAATTTGGCGCGGGTGAGGATTTCGAAAAGTACCCCAGGGATATTGAAAGAGATGCCGAGATGGCCGAAAGTGTTGGTGTTGACGTAATCTTCAGTCCTGCAAGCAGCGATATGTATCCTGAACATTACCAAACCTTCGTAAACGTGGAAACGATAACGCAGAATCTTTGCGGACTTTCGAGGCCCGGCCATTTCCGCGGAGTGGCAACTGTCTGCTGCAAGTTATTCAATATCGTGAAACCCCACGTGGCGATATTCGGCCAGAAGGATTTTCAGCAGTTGGCAGTCATCAGACGCATGGTGGAAGACCTGAACATGGACGTTGAAATCCTGGGTATGCCGACGGTGAGAGAGGCCGACGGCCTGGCCATGAGTTCGCGGAATACCTATTTGCATGATAAAGAACGGGAAGCAGCCCTCATTTTAAGTCGCTCTCTTCTTCATGCAAAAAAATTGTATGACGATGGGCAAAGGGACACTGCGGGGATTTTGAAGGTAGTTACAGACTCCCTGGAGGCCAGTCCGCTGGTACGTCTTGAGTATGCCAAAATTTGCGATGTTGTAACATTGAAAGACGTGACATACCTGGGAAACGCGACCGTTTTAGCCCTGGCGGTCAAGGTGGGTGCAACAAGGCTGATTGACAATTACGTCTTTGGAGACACTTTTGACGTATCTTGTTAAATTAAATTAAGAGAGGTTAAAAAATGCAACGATTCATGTTAAAATCAAAACTGCACCGGGCTACCGTTACCGATGCCGACCTGCATTATGAAGGGAGTATCTCTATTGATGAAGATCTTATGGATGCGGCGGAAATCATACCCTATGAGCAGGTTGCCATATATGATGTTTCCAATGGAGAGAGATTTACCACTTATGCGATCAAAGGGGGGGTGGGAAGCGGAACGATATGTCTCAATGGGGCGGCGGCAAGAAAAGTCGCCAAAGGGGATCTTATTATAATTGCCACCTATGCTATGGTTGATGATGAGTCGGTAAAGGACTGGTCTCCCAAGTCTGTGCTGCTGGATGAGAAAAACAGGATCAAAAACAAGAAATAATCTTAAGACCGCAAGAAGTTACCGAACGCGATCTGCGCCCGACCGTCATTGCCAGAAAAGTAAGCTTCGGGTCACAGTCCGACGGGGGCGCCTATACCCGTGGTGTTTTGATGACGGTTGTGCATACCTTGAAAAAACAAGGCGTCGATGCAGCAGCCCGCCTGAAATACACTTTGGATCAACTGGCAAAAGACATGAGGATGGACCCCTTCTCCCTCCTCTTTCCGCAGCCCCCTTAATAATATACCCCATGTCTCTGATCTAAAAGCACCTAAAACATTGCAGGAATCGATCTTTGTACGCTGTAAAGCTCTTCCTCGTCTTTGGAATTAACACCTCCGCTCATAACTGGTTCTTGACAGCAAAAATATAGCAATATTCATAATTATCAGTGGCTACACTTTTCGGGCAAAAATGCCTCTTTCCAAGTACATTACAATGAGTTAGAGATTTTCTGGGTTGGAAGATCCGTTTAAACTTTGCTCCGACAACTTCCGCACACATCACACCGGCACATATACTCCTCGCTTCGTCGTCTTTATCCTACCCAGCTTCGCCGCTCGGCTTGTAATGGCATGGATCTGCTTTGGAGTCATGCCTGTTTTATCCTGTATCTCTGCTGTCGTCATTCCCGTCTCACTATCTTGAACTAGGCCCACAATCTGATCAATTAAAGACACTTTCTTTGGCTTCTTGGCAGTTGACTTTTTATTGGCAACCTTTACCGTTTTCTTGGGAGTCGGGATTTCATCTCTTGCTTTTGTTTTAGCCACAGCTACGGCTTTTGCCTTAATTCTTGCATTCTTTACGGGTAATACTTTTACCGCTTCTGATGCTTTTGCTTGTACAGGTGCCTGTGGGAGCATTTGCTGAAGTTTATCGAAATAGGCTTTGATAAATTCCTCAGTCCCTTCCAACTCGATTTCCCTGTTTTCCGGATTAAACCGTAGATATGATGTTTTTGCCATACGTCACCCCTCCCAGTTGATTTAAATAAGGTCGTTAGTTATTTCAGAGATTCAGCTTTCTTCATGAATTAAGGATCATTCTCAAGCTCTCTTGCAATGTTTTGAATCTCTTTTTGCACTGCCGGTGAAAAAGAATTGAAAGCGCCTTCTGGTCCAGAAATCTTTCCCGCCTCAACATGTTTGATAGCATTTGCGCCGCTTTCCTGCATAATAATAAGAACTATATTTTCAAGTTTCTTCTGAATGTTAGGCGGAAATTGTGAAAGATCCTGTTCTGCCTGCAATGCAGCGGGATTTTTTGATGCATAATCAGCTCTCGCCGATGGATCAGAAAAAAAGTCCGTTAACATGGACATGGCTGCTTCATGAGTTTTATCTTGAGCAAAGGCATGGTTCGACTGGAAGACAAATGCAAAGATTATGACCGCCAGTATGGTCAGATATTTTGTTTTCATAGAATGCTTTCTTATTACAAATCAGTCATTCACCTTATCCCTCAATATCGGCGATGTTTTAAAAGTGACGACCTTCCTTGCGGCAATGGCCATAATTTCACAAGTTTGTGGGTTTCTGCCCTTACGTTCTTTCTTTTGCTTGACAGTCCATTTACCGAAGCCGGTGATCATGACGTCATTGCCGCTATCCGTTCCTCCGGCACATATCGCCGCCGCTTCCCTTTTTCAGAAAGAAGTGAACTCATCTCCTTTACATCCTTTGGTTCCAGGTATTCAAATCTTGGCAACCTCATCATTCTCCTCCTTTCTCTTCTAAGGCCTTTAATATCTTCTCCGGGGTTATGGGAAGATCCTTTATCCTTACTCCTATGGCATCGTAAATCGCATTGGCTATGGCAGGGATTGTAGGGATGTTTGTCCCCTCGCTTGCCTCCTTGGCCCCAAAGGGACCTTCTGCATCATGGGATTCCACAATGAGGGATTTCACCTGGGGCATATCCTCTGCTGTAGGTAGCTTATATTCCAAAAATGAGGGGTTCATAGACCAGCCCTTTTCCATCTTGAATACCTCAAACAATGCCTGGCCAAAGGTCATGGAGACAGAGCCCTCAATCTGTCCCTCTACCGACATTGGGTTTATGGCAAAGCCGCAATCATGGGCTGCGGCAATCTTTCGTACCTTTACCACGCCCGTTTCCTTGTCCACCTCCACCTCGGCAGTATGGGCCCCAAAGCTAAATGTAGGAGAAAGGTTCACCTCGCCCTTATCAAACCTTGGCATCTCCCCTACATCTATCGGGGGATTGTAGTGACCCTTGGTGCTTAGAGGCTCCTTCTTTTCTTTAAAATAGGCCTTTATGGCTTGAGAGACAGAAATACCCTTCTCAGGGCTACCCTTGACATAGATCCGATTCTCTCTTGCTTCCAGATCATCTCTGTTTGCCTCAAGACTTTCTGCCGCTACCTCCAAAAGTATCTGTCTCATCTGGGATGCAGCCATTTTGGCGGCATTTCCGGCAAAGAGGGTCACCCTGCTTGAATAGCTTCCAAAGTCTATGGGGGTTATGGCCGTATCTGCGGCTATTACCCTGATCTGATCCATGCCCACCCCAAGCTCTTCGGCTGCAATCTGTGCCAAGACCGTTGAAGAACCCTGACCGATGTCGGAGGCGCCTGTAAAGAGGGTAAAACCCCCATCCTCTATTGCCTCTATGTTTACACCTGAATGGGAAGGGGGGTCATCAATGAAATTTGTGTCCCCTGCACCAGAGAGAAAGAAGTTAGAAGCGATGCCCACCCCTTTTCCCTCAGGGAGTCTTCTCCATTTATCCTTCCAACCAATCTCATCTGATGCTCTTTCAATAGATTCTATATGGCCGCTGCTCCTTATTACAAACTTACTCGAGGTGATGTCCCCTGCCTTAAGGCCGTTTTTCTTCCTTATCTCCAAGGGATCAAGGCCGAGCTTTTCTGCTATCATATCGAGCATCGATTCTACAACAAATCGGGCCTGGAGCGCTCCATGCCCCCTTTGAGCCCCACAATAGGGTTTATTGGTATAGACCCTGTTTCCCTCATATTTGAAGTTTGGAATCATATAAGGCCCATTCTGCAAACCACCATGGAGGTAAATGCTAATCGGCCCCCAGCTCATATAGGCCCCTCCATCGGTGATGAATCTGGAGTCTACGGCCATGATCCTGCCATCCTTCTTCACCCCTATCCTTTGATCCACAATAGCAGGATGGCGCCTTGAGGTGCAGACAATCTCCTCCTCCCTGGTATGCACAATCCTTACCGGCCTCCCTGCCTTCTTTGAAAGCAAGGCTGCAATGGAAAAGAGGGAATGGGTGTCTGCCTTTCCTCCGAATCCCCCGCCTACATGGGGCTTTATCACCCTTACCTTGCTTAAGGGCATCCCCAAGGTCTCGGCTATCACTATCTGATCATAGAATGGGACCTGTGTGCTCATCCACAAGGTAACCTCCCCGGATTGAGAAAAGTCGGCTACTACTGCATGG
>DATESZ010000189.1:0-4314 GCA_035283845.1 Syntrophales bacterium
AAGACTTCAACCTCGCTTCCCAACGCGGCATGCCCGGCCCTTTTGATAACGGGGTGATGCGGTTCGCCTGGGTCGCCCCGCTGATTACGAACTGGATGGGCGACGATAGATTTCTCAAAAAGCTCTATGTTCAGGTTCGAACTCCCAATATTTATGGGGACACGACTTGGTATCGAGCCAAAGTCATCGAAAAAAGTCAGCAGGGAGATAAAGGCGTCGTCAAGCTGGACTTTACCGGGGTCAATCAGGTTCAGGTCACGACTACCCAGGGTCATGCGGAAGTCTTGCTTCCCATCCGGGGAAAATAACGGTGCTACTCCTTTACGGCGCGAGTTTTCCGAAAAAAATCCAGGATAAGGGGATAGCAGAAAACCAGTACGGCCATGAGTAGAAGGGTGAGGGAAAGGGGACGAGTCAAGAAAGTCCTAAAATCCCCGTCTGAAATGATAAGCGAGCGTCTGAATGATGTCTCAAACATTTTTCCCAAGACCAAGGCGAGGATCATCGGGGCCGGCGGGAAGTCAAGTTTTTTTAAAAAAAATCCAACGACGCCGAACAGAAACATAATGTAAAGGTCGAACAAGTTATTGCCGACAGCGTAGACACCCACCAAGGAAAGTTCTAAAACCAAAACTGCCAGCACTGAGAAGGGCAGCCTGAGAATCTGAATAAAGGCGCCGATCAACGGAATGTTCAGAAGGAGCAACATGAAATTGCCTATGTACATGCTGGCGATAATTCCCCAAACAAGTTTCGGATTTTCCTGAAAGAGCATGGGACCGGGAATGGTCCCGAGCATCATTAAAGCCCCTAACATAACGGCGGTCACGTTGGAGCCTGGTATACCGAGGGCAAGCATGGGAACCATCGATCCCCCTGTGGCTGCGTTGTTAGCCGCTTCCGGCCCAGCCACGCCTTCGATAGCCCCTTTGCCGAATCGCTCCGGATGCTTGGAGATTCGTTTTTCCGTGGCGTAGGAAAGGAAAGAGGCTATCGTCGCGCCTGCGCCAGGGAGCACGCCCGCAGCAAAGCCGATAAAGGTCCCCCGAATGGTGGGCCATGTCGACTGACGGAGGTCCTGCCAGGTCGGAAGAAGGTTTAACCACTTCCCGTAAGAAATCATGCCTCCCATCTCTGTGCCTTCGGCAAGATTGTCAAGGATTTCGGTGATCGCAAAAACGCCGATTGCCACCACTAAGAAATCGATTCCATCCAGAAGGTAGATGGAGCCAAAGTGAAAACGAGGACTTCCGGTCAAGACATCGGAGCCAACCGTTGCCAAAATCAAACCGATAATGGCTGAGATGGTCCCCTTTAACGCGTCGCGGCCGGCAAGGGCCGCTACCGCACTCATGCCCAACACCATGAGGGAAAAGTATTCAGGCGGTCCAAAACTTAATGCGAAGCTCGCAAGCCAGGGGGCAAAGAAGGTTAAGAAAACCACGCTGACGGTTCCGGCAATCCAAGAAACGATCGCGCATATACCAAGGACAGGACCGGCTCTACCCTGGAGAGCGAGTTCATAACCGTCGATGGCCGTCATAACGGATGAGGATTCTCCGGGCACCTTGAGCAAGACCGACGTAATGGATCCGCCGTACATCGCGCCGTAGTAGATACCAGCCAAGAGGATCATGGCTGAAACCGGTTCCGTGCCGTGAATCAGTGGGATCAAAAGAGCAACCGCACTCACCGGTCCAAGGCCAGGAAGAACCCCCACGATATTTCCCATGGTGACTCCTATGAGGCAGTAAGCGAGGTTTTTGATTGTCAGGGCAACGGAGAAACCATTGGCGAGGTGTTGAAGGGTGTCGAGAAACATAATTGCTCAACCAGCACCGATGAGGTTCAAAGCCTCAATGATTTTCCAGGACAAGCCACGCGGCAATGGAACCCCCAGAAAATAGAAAAAAACGACATGAAAAACGATGGTGAGGGCAATACTATAAGAAAAGGCGGCCAGCCATTTGAGTTTGAAGATATAGCGCAACGTCAGGATTCCGAAGAGAGAGGTTGAAAAGATAAAACCTAATCCACCAACGGAGAGGATATAGAGAAAGTACAAACCCAGGCAGGATAGAGGAGTTTTGACATCGCCGGTCCAAAATTTTTTTTTTCACCTAGGTGGGGAAGAAATGTGCGAAGAGTATAACACAGAGATAATAACAGGAGGGCGGTTCCCAGCAATAAAGGGAGCAGGCCCGGCCCGGGGACGCCGTGCTCCAGGCCGTAAGGGTATTCCATTGCCCGGTAAAGATAAACGATCGCCAAAGCCATGAGAGCGATCCCGCCGATCTTTTCTGCTTGGTTCACGGGGCCTCTTTTACTTCGCGGAATGGTTATTTTATGAGCCCTAGCTCCTTCTGCACTGCTATGTTTTCCTCCACAGTCTCACCAAAAAGTTTGGTGAAGTCGGCGCTATTTAGGTAGCCCGGCAGGAGATCGTTTTTGGCTGTGTATTCTTTGAATGCGGGCGTATCCATGGCTTTCTTAAAAGCGTCTTGGAGAATTCTGATTCTCCCTTCGGCGTCCCCTTTTTTCGTAGCGATTCCTCTCCAGTGATAATCCTCCACGTTGATTCCGAGTTCCTTGTAGGTGGGCATATTGGGGAGGCTCGATATTCGCTCTCCTGCCGACGTGGCCAGGGCGACCAATTTGCCAGCCTGGACATGTTTGATAATCGCGCTTGGATTCGTATGAACGACCGGTACATGCCCCCCGAGAACGTTCGTGACCGCTTCAGCCCCCCCGGCATAGGGCACCCAGGTGATTTCGATGCCGGCCGCTTTGGTAAATTTTACTGCTGCCACGTGGTGGGCGGAACCACTCCCAAAGCCTCCGATTTTGATCTTTCCGGGATTCTTCTTTGCGAAGGCGATCATTTCCTTGATGTCCTTATAGGGTGCGGAAGGATGAGCGGCAAGGACGAAGGGATCGGTTTGGACCCGGATGATGTACGCCAGATCCTTCCAAGTAAAATCCTTAATGATTCCCGAAGCGAATAGGTCCGCGTTGCTGCGGGTCATGGCATACACCGTGTACCCGTCCGCCGGTTGACCGAGGAGATATGCCATTGCGACGGCCCCCGATCCGCCGGTCTTGGTTTCTATGACGATGGGAACAGCGAGAATTTTTCCTGCTGCTTCTGCCATTTGTCGGGCCATGAGATCGACAGGAGAACCGGGAGAGGAATGGACCAGCATCGTGATGGTCTTTTTGGGAAAGTCCTCCGCGCCTTTCACCTCCTTGCCGAAGATCAAACTGACGAACAGCAATCCGAAAATCACGAATGGAAAAGCGTTACCGAACCTTCGCGGAGCGTACATTTCGACTACCTCCTTAGGCCGAGCGACCTTGTTTCGATTGCTATCGGTCCACCGTTATTTTGGTTAACCAGACGGCAAAAAACCGGCCTTGCCAGATTTCGTTACCCGAGACCGCTTCGGCTCCCTCGTAACCATAGGCACGTTATCTTCCTGCAAGTTCTCCCCCCATAATACAGGCGGGGATATCAAGTCAAGCCCCCTGAGAGGTTGTAGTTTTGTGAAATCAAACCCGGGCTGGCGCTGAGCGTCTAGGTTTGGGATGGTGACTTGGACCTCATAACAGTCCCCGGGCTGCTGCTCGCCCCACAGGATCTTTGCGTCGAAAGTCTCTGAAATTGGGGTTGAGTGGCGTGGTGGGGGTATGCTAGTGTCACTATGAGATCGCAAAACGGAGGGAGAAAAATGAAGAAGTCTCTGAGTCTCGCGCTGTGCACTTTAATTCTTGTCTGGGTTTCTACCTCATCGGGTCAAGAGGCAGGACTGATCGAGGCGGCAAAAAGGGAGGGGAAGGTTGCCTGGTATACCTCACTGGCTCTCCCGTCATCGACCGCGTTGGCGCATCTTTTTATGAACAAATATAAGGGGATCGAGGTTGAGGTCCACCGTTCGGGGTCGCAGAGGGTTCTCCAGAGAGTGATGCAGGAGGCGTCAGCAGGAATCAAGAATGTCGATGTCATCCACACCTCTGACGGCGGTCATTTTGTTCTCCTAAAAGATAAGGGGTTGCTGATGAAATATATCCCTAAGGGGGTGGAAGGCTTTCCCGAAGGGTTCAAGGACAAGGAGGGGTTTTACTACGGCATGCGGGCCACCCTCTCCGTCATTGCCCACAATCCCAAGATCGTTTCTGAAAAGGAGGCGCCGAAGAGCTGGAAAGAGCTCTTGGATCCGAAGTGGAGAGGGAAGATGGTGACGGCACATCCCGGATATAGCGGCATTATTATGACCCATGTGCTGGCGCTGGTGAATCTGTACGGTTGGGACTACT
>DATESZ010000190.1:0-50760 GCA_035283845.1 Syntrophales bacterium
GACTGTGTCATAATTCATTTTTTTGTCATTTCGAGCGTAGCGAGAAATCTTAATGACTAATGAAATTAACATATTAAGATTCCTCACCTCCGTTCGGAATGACCCTTTCCCCTATTACGACACAGTCTCTTGAGGGAGGGGAAGGGGGGGATATTTTTACCTGCTTGACCGGACCCTTTGTGTCGGGCACCGTCATGAGAGTTTCATTTCGCCATAGGGGCAAATTTTTCTTCCGTGGCAGCCGATCTTCCCATCCGGCCGGCGCTCGCTAAGAGTCTCAAGCGCGCCGAATGCCATTCGGCCAAACATTTGATACGTTCCTGCTGCGCATCGGAGAGAGTCGATTGCGTGCTGAGTATTTCCATGATATCCGCAGCCCCCTTGTCGTATCTCCGCTTGGAAACCGTCAATGCTTCCTGCGCAGCTTCGAGCAGATTCGCGGAAGCGCCCAGATTCTGCAGGGAATAAGTGGCGTCGGCATAAGCCTTGATAAGTTCCAGGGCGATACGATCTTTGGTGTCAATCAGGTCTGCCTCGCTTTTCTCCACCTGCGCCTGCGCTCCGCGAATCTTATAGGTGTTGGAGAATCCGTCAAAAATCGGGATGTTCAGCGTAACTCCAATGGTCGTCTCTCTCGTTTCCCTCGGAGTGACGGCTTCGCCCGGTCTGGTGTTCTGATAGTAGGTGGTGGAAAAATTCAGCGTCGGCAAACCAGCCGAACGGGCGACAACTACCCGATTTTTAGCTGCTTCGGCTTGCGCCTTGGCCGCAATAATTGCCGGGTGGTTTTTCTGGGTTTCTTCCAACCAGCGGTTCAAGTCCTCGCTGATCGTCGCGGCATCCGCAGTGACATCATCCGGCATTAATATCTGGGTGTCACCTGGCACTCCCAATATATGCACCAGCACTGCCAGTGATTTCCAGTAATTGCCATTGGCGCGGTTATGTTCCAGTAACGCTTTGGCAAGGGCCGTTGTCGCACGCAATATATCTGTTTGGGAAGACGCGCCCTTTACTTCGCGAGCTTTTGTTGAGTTCAGCGTGCTTTGGGCGATCTCCTCGCCTTCGGTCGCGGCCTTAAGGGCCGCCTTGGCTGTCATGGCGTCAAAATAGGCCAGGGTTACGGCCGACAAGGCTCTTTGAATGGCGTCGTTATGAGCGGCAAGCGCCGCGGTCAATAAACTCTCGGCTGCCTGGCGAGCGGCGGCGCGGCCCCCAAAATCAAAGATGCGCCAAGTCAATCCCCCCTGCATCGTGGTTCGATCGTTGTTGCTGTCAGGAACGTCGCTCCCCGGGTAACGTATCCGGTCACTGGTCCGGTTCAACGATGCGCCTAAAGTAGGCAGGTACGCGGCCCGTGCTTCACCGACTGCGCCTGCCTGAATTTTAATTTGCGCCCAGGCGGATTTGATTTGCGGGTTATTGCATAGAGCGAGATCCACTGCCTCTCCCAACGCAAGCGGGCGGGAGAAATCTTTCTGCGCGGTGCATGGGATCGGGGCGGTATCCCCCGGAAGGATCACGCCTTTTGCAACCACCGCAGGCGCAGTGCGCAGGGGGTCGATAAAGAGATCGGGAAGATTGTAGCCAAAGACGGGCGCGCTCAGTGCCAGCAGGGCGACAAGCATTGCCATGACTATTCGGACCAGGTTAGCGTTCATTCAAGCTCTCCCGTGCGTGCTGGATAAGAGGGCTTAAAACATACTCGATCACCCGGCGCGTGCCCGTCTTGATTTCCGCCCTGACGGACATGCCCGCACTCAAATTTATCGCGCGGTCATTGACCATGATGGAAGATTTATCGAGCGCCACGCGCACTGAATAAATCAGTCCTCTCTTCTCATCCTTGACGGCATCGCGCGATATGTGGACCACATGGGCGGGCACCGTGCCATACTTGGTGTATTCAAAGGCATCGACCTTGACTTCAGCAGACTGGCCTTCCTTGACAAATCCGATATCCTTGTTCTCCACCATGGCTTCGACTTCAAGCTGATGCTCTTGGGGGACGATCAGCATCAGCGTCTGCGCCGCCGGCACTACTCCGCCGATTGTATGCACCGTCAATTGCTGAACCGTTCCATCCACCGGAGAAACCAGTTTGAGCAACCTGCTGTGAAAGGCTGCCCGGCGCGCATCAGGCTGAGATGCCCCGGCGATCCTGTCACCTTCTGTCCAGTCGTCATAGGCAGCGCGCTTGACTTCGGCAATTAAGGCCGCCCGCTGGTTTTTAGCCGCGGTCAATTGACCTTCCAACTCGATCCGCGCCTGCTCTTTTTCCATATAAGCATGCATGGCTACGTCGCGGTTTTTGGCCAGCTCCTTGTAATCAGAGGCCACTTGTGTTGCCAGAGGCAAGGCCTGTTCATAACGATTTATGTCCCCATCAAGGCGCTTGAGCTTTGTCATAAAATCCTGGAATTGACCATCCAGATGTTCCTGGGCTTCGTAAAATTTTTCGGCCGGAATGCCATCGCCGGCAGACAGTTTTGGCGGTTTCAGGCTATCAATTGCCGCAATCATCGCCCGCGACCTCGCTATCTGTACAATCGCCTCTGTTGCACTGCTGATCGCCTTATCATGTTCCGCGAGGGGCGCACTGGCGTCCAATTCAACCAGCACATCCCCTTTTTTGACAACCTGACCCTCCTTGACGTGTATTGCCTTGACACTGGCCACTTCGACAGAGGCGATATTTTTTGTGCGCTCGCTCGGAATGATCTCGCCGATTGCGTTCACAATGATGTCCATTCGGCCTATAACTGACCAGATAAACAGCGCCGCGACCAGCGCCATCAGCACTTTGGCTGTGAGCCGGGAGGCCGGCGAGACCGGTTTTTCCTGCAGGGCTAAGGCGGCAGGCAAAAATTCCGCTTCCTGCTGCTTGAAGAGATTGCCGCCCAGTTGCCTGCGTTTTTCCCAGGATTGTCTAAATATTTTTCGATAATGACGGAGTAAGAACCAGTAGGCCTCCAACTTGTGCTTGACGCTCATCCTTACACCACCTGGAGGCTGCCGCCACGTGAACCGAATTGCAATCGATTCAAGTGTGCATAAATTCCGTCCTGCCGCGCAACTAATTCGGCATGCGAACCTTCCTCAATAATTTGCCCCCGATCCATGACGATGATACGGTTCGCATCGCGCACGGCGGAAAGCCGGTGAGCAATGATCAATACCGTCCGCCCCGCGCAAATTTTTCGCATATTCTCCTGAATAACCATTTCCGATTCATAGTCCAGAGAACTGGTGGCTTCATCAAAGATCAGGATGCGCGGATTGCTGATCAGTGCGCGGGCAATCGCGATTCTTTGGCGCTGACCGCCGGACAACGCCGAACCATGCTCTCCTACTTTGGTGTCATAGCCTTCCGGCTGTTCGCAGATAAACTCATGCGCCCCAGACATCTTCGCCGCATCGATAATCGCTTCGATGGGCAAGGAGGGATCGGACAGGGCGATATTGTCCCGAATGGTACCTGAGAAGAGGATATTTTCCTGCAGCACCACTCCCAACTGGTGGCGTAACGAGGTGGTATCAATAATGGAAATGTCCTGACCATCGATCATAACCCGGCCGCGATCCGGCACATATAAACGTTGAATCAGCTTGGCCAGGGTGCTTTTCCCGGAACCGGAGCGCCCGACAAGGCCGATAACTTCCCCTGGCGCTATTTTGAGATTGACCGTACGAATGACATCCGGCGTGTCGGGATGGTAGCGAAATGATACCTGGTCGAACTCGATTGCGCCGGACAACCGGGGAATGCGGGTCTTTTGGCCGGCAACTTCCACCGGCGAATTGAGAATGTCTCCCAGCCGCTGCATGGAAATCCCGACCTGCTGGAAAGAAGTCCATAACTGCGCAATGCGCAAAATGGGCGCCGCAACCTGGCCCGAAAGCATGTTGAAAGCTATCAGTTGACCGACCGTCAGTTTGCCTTCCACCACCAGCGACGCGCCCACCCAGATGATGCCCACGGTCACAAGCTTGCTTACTATGGTGATGCCGCCGCTGGCAAGATTCGAGATGTTATTGGCGCCCAAGCTTGTAGTCACATATGAGGCGAGCTGCTTTTCCCAGTTGTCGACCCAGCGCGGTTCCACCGCCATCGACTTCAAGGTGTCGATGCCGTTGATAGACTCCACCAAAAATGATTGGTTCATGGCGCCGCGATTGAATTTTTCGTTCAGGCGGGCGCGCAAAATCGGTGTCAGCACCATCGACAAGACGAAATACACAGGAATTGAGATCACGACAACAAGAGTAAGGAGGGGACTGTACAAGAGCATGACGCCGATAAATACAAATGAGAAGCTAAAATCCAGCACCAGCGTGAGGGCGTTTCCGGTGAGGAAGGAGCGAATGTGTTCCAGCTCGCGAATTCGCGCCACTGAATCGCCAACCCGCCTGGCCTGGAAATAGCCAAGGGGCAGGGCCACCAGATGCCGGAAGACCCTTGCTCCCAGTTCGACATCGATCTTGCTGCTGGTATGGGCGAAGACCCAGGTACGGATAACGCTCAGAACGGCTTCGAAGATAGAGGCGCAAAGCAGCGCGACAGCTATGACATTGAGCGTCTTCATGGCGTGATTGACCAGGACCTTGTCCATCACCACCTGAAAACAGAGGGGGGTCACCAGGCCTATGAGCTGAAGCACAAAGGAGATCAACAGGACCTCACCGAGGAGCTTCCGGTATTTCACGATTGCCGGAATAAACCAACTGAAATCGAACCTGGTGAGATCGCCAAGGTAAGTCATTTTGGAAGTAAAGAAAATGAACTGGCCGGACCAACGTTCCAGAAATTCCTGTTTTGTAATGACCTGGGCGGTAGGGTTGCCGGGCTGCTGGGTTACTATCTTGGCTTTAGCTTGATCGCCGCCCTCATAACCGAATTTTATGGCGATGAAATAGTTCCCCTCCTTGTCAATGGCAATGGCCGGCAGAGGCGCACGGTCCAAACGATCCTGGTCCTGCGTGACGAGCTTCGCCGTCATTCCCAGGAGTTTAGCGCCTAAAAGAATTTTTTCTACAGTAAACGGTTGCTGTCCGAACTCGTGCCGTAATTTGGCTTCATCAGCGGCAATTCCATGGTTCCGGGCAATCAGCAATAAACACGTAAGTCCTGAATCCATCTTTCCCCTCGCAATAAAATCTGACGACCTCGTAAAAAGTCCGAAATCTCCTCCCCCTCGACGGGGGAGGGTTAGGGTGGGGGTGGTAAGTAACCGTATTTCCGGATGTTATTTCCCCCTCCCCTTCATCCCCTCCCGATCCCCTCCCGCCAGGGGAGGGGAAATTTATTTTTTACGAGTTCATCATATTTCATAGAGTTCTATTTCGGCTATCTGCATAAAAACTCCTTTTTAGTCGCCTGCTGCGTTTACGATGGAAGCAGCTTGTCTTTTCCTTGCGTCACGCTGCCTGAATCGTTGCCGAAAGTCAACGAAAATTTTCATCTGAAAATACCTTTCACCCTCCCCCTAACCCCCTCCCCTTGAGGGAGGGGGAAGGGTCATTCCGAACGGAGGTGAGGAATCTTAATATTAATTTCATTAGCCATTAAGATTTCTCGCTGCGCTCGAAATGACAAAAAAATGAATTATGACACAGTCTCTTGAGGGAGGGGGAAGGGGGAGGGGTAATTTTCATTCTCCTTTGTGTCGGGCACCGTCATGAGAGTTTCATGTCGTGGCGTTCCAGTACTCAACGCATTATACAGCCGGTAGCAGCTTTATTAGCTTCGCCTTCCTTTGGCGAGTCCCCCATGAATGCGGGCAGCGTGAAGTCAATGCCGGGATTGCCAGGTAAAATCTGTGGAATGGACTCCATTGTCTGCACATACACATACTGGCCCGCGCTCAGATTCTGTGAACCGGCGTTGTTACTGACGCTGATGCCTCCTTCCAAGACGAATAAATACAACCCATTCGGAATCGAGCCGCAGTTGCCCTCGCAAATTTTGCATTCGTAAGTGGTACCCCTGACGCCTGCCACCGCCGAAGGCGTCATTAATTGATAGCTGTTCTGATCGCCCCGTTTACCTATCGATCCGGTGACGGCGCGCATCCCTCCCTTGAACAAATTATAAGTGGCCTTGTCCTCTTTGGGTTTGGCTTGATCAAAGTTATACTCTGATATCTTGAGCTGTGTGTCGGGACGCATGTTTATCTCGCTGCCGTCGGTAAACTTGATCCGGGCATAGGTCTTCTTTTCGGTTACCAATATATCTCCCTGTTCGACGACAGAATTTATGGACAAGACCCTCGTCGTTCCATCCGCCTTTTTTGCAAACAGCGGCCCGCTCAAATGGGTAACCCTGCCCGCCTCTGTTTCGGCAAAGCACAGAGAGCCGAAAATCAGCAATAAAGACAACAATAGCAGGTTAGTTGCAATAATTCTTGACGTCGTCGGTCTTTTTGTCATCAGTCGTTTGTTCTCCACTTTCCCTGGTTTTCTTTTTGCGTTCATCCTCGTCTTCGCCCTTCTCGGACGACTCTATTTTTCCCATCGCCGTCATGATTGAGGATATCGTATTGGCGGTAGCCGTCTCATTGCTGCTGGCATCGGGAGATGCATCATTCAGCCGTATCGAGCCATTCGGGGTGCTCCAACCGATACCTGTCCCGAAGACAATGCTTCTGCCGGCCTTCAGGGATATATTCCCATTTGCTGACACGAGATTGCCGTCGATCGTAAGGTCATCAGCGCCGCTACCGGGCGAGGCCTCCAATGATATGTCGCCGTCGGCGTAAACGCCGCCGGAGCCGATCGTCAGAGGGCTGTGGGCGATGATGGAAACCTTGCCTCCTGATGCGGTAATCGTGGCTAAGCCGGAAGTGATGGCCCCGATATTTTGGAGAATGACGTTTCCCGTGCCGAGATTTCTCATGCCGCTCACTGCGAGAACACCGGCGTTGTCAATTTCGATATTGTTGGTGGCGGTATTCAGAGCGGTAAGATTATTCAAGCCCGTCATGAGAGGATCGCCGCTGCCGATGCCGTTTACTGCTTCGGCGTCAAGAGACCCCGCAGTTATGCTTCTCGCACTGCCCATGCCGTTGATAATCGCGCCGCCGGAGTTGAGGGTAACACCTGTACCGGCAGTGACAAGGCCGTTCAACGTTATATCGCCGCCCGCCTTCGCGTTCAGAGATCTGCTTACTGTGGAAGAGTTCAGGGCAAGGGCGCCGGCGTCTCTCAAAGATACGTCCTTCCCGCTCGTGATCCCGACGCTGCTGAAGTCGTTGCCCGCGTTCATCAGGGTGATGTCATGAGCGGCCCCGGCGTCAAGGGTTAAATTGTAGCCTCTTCCCGTCACCGGGCCGTCAAAAATTATATTGCCCATTCCGGCGCTAATGACGGCGTTCCCCTGAAGTATCACCGGACCGTCGTAGTAATGGGCGCCATTCGTGGTGGTGATGTTGCCGTTTACTGCATACGTTGTCCCACTGGCCGTCCTGAAATCAAAGTTAGGGCTCAACGTCAGATCTGTTCCGGAAACACTGTAAGGGACGTCGCTGGAAGCAAAAGTTCTTTTAGCGTCTCCGAGAGTGGCGTTGGACATTGTCCCGCCGCCGCTGCTTGCTGTTACGGTGCTGGAACTAAGTAAAAGATTGGTAATGTCTTCGCCGGTCGAGAGATAGACAGAAGCGCTCTTCACGCTGCCGTCATTGGCAACATAGGCGAGCAGGGCGCTGTTATTGGGAATGGAGTTAAGGGGAAACATCACAGAGTAATTCCCGCTTGCGTCGGTGGCCGCCTGGTCAGGAAACAGCGCCCCATCTACGACGAAATCGATGGTTTTCCCTCCTGCGGCAACATCGAGCATGCCGGAGACGATCTGTCCGGGGGCGATCACGCCCGTGGTGTCATCGACGAGGGTGACCTGATAGTTGTTGCCGCCGTTGCCATCAGCAATAACTGCTTCAGGTTTCAACGTCTTGCCGGTGCCCGCAATCTTGCTGTCATAGACCTCGGTCAACGTCGCCGTGTCATCGCCTGCAAGACTCCCCGAGGTGATCGAGGGCGTTGCTGCAGCGCTTGTCGTGCGGTCATAGCCCTTGGTGTTGGCGGCCGCGGTGATAGTCAAGGGCGCCTTGCTGATCACGCCGTTGGCGGCGGCTAACGTCGTGACGGTGTAGTTGTTGCCGCCGTTGTCGTCATTCACCGTATAGGCCGAAACGTTCAGCGTCTTGCCGGTGGCGGCGTTCTTGTCGGAGTAGACTTCCGCCAGGCCGCTGACCGTGTCCGCGCCGCCCTGGATGCCCGATACCGTCGGGGCGGCGGCAGCGGTAATCCCGCCGTCGTAGGTCTTGGTGTTGGCGGCCGCGGCGATGGTCAAGGGCGCTTTGCTGATCACGCCGTCGGCGGCGGCTAACGTCGTGACGGTGTAGTTGTTGCCGCCGTTGTCGTCGTTCACCGTATAGGCCGAAACGTTCAGCGTCTTGCCGGTGGCGGCGTTCTTGTCGGAGTAAACTTCCGCCAGGCCGCTGACCGTGTCCGTGCCGCCCTGGATGCCCGATACCGTCGGGGCGGCAGCAGCGGTAATCCCGCCGTCGTAGGTCTTGGTGTTGGCGGCCGCGGTGATGATGAGACCTCTGGCTGTGATGTCCGCCATCGTGGCAGCGGTGGTGTTGAAGGTGTAGTTGCCCGCATCCGTATTCGTCAGGGTGATGCCGCCGACGTTTACAGTCTTGCCGGCGGCTGCGTTCTTGTCCAGATAGGCAGCGCTTGCATAGGCGGTGGTGAGGATGTCGCCCGCTACGCGGTTGTCCGCCAGGGTAACGGTCGCACCAGTCAGCCCGTCATAAATCTTGTTCACACCGGTCGCCGTAACGGTGAGACCTCTGGCTGTGATGTCCGCCGTCGTGGCAGCGGTGGTGTTGAAGGTGTAGTTGCCCGCATCCGTATTCGTCAGAGTGATGCCGCTGACGTTCACAGTCTTGCCGGCGGCTGCGTTCTTGTCCAGATAAGCAGCGTTTGCATAAGCGGTGGTGAGCATGTCGCCCGCTACGCGGTTGTCCGCCAGGGTGACGGTCGCACCAGTCAGCCCGTCATAAACCTTGTTCACACCTGTCGCCGTGACCGTGAGACCTCTGGCCGTGATGTCTACTGTCTGCGTGCCGCCGGTGAAGGTGTAGTTGCTGGCCAAGCCAGCGCGGTTGCCCAGCGACAGGCCGCTCACGTTCACAGTCTTGCCGGTGGCTACGTTCTTATTCGCCACCGTGCCGGTCCCGGCCAGGGTAAGGGTCTCGGCGCCAACCAGTGTGCCTATCGTCATCGCCCCTGCCGCGACGTTTACTGTGCCGTCATAAGTGCGGCTGCCGGTCAGGCTGACGGCGTAGGGGTTGATGGTGCTGGTGGTGTTGTTGGCATAGCTGACGTTGTAGTTGCCGCCGCCGTTGCCATCATTGACCGTAACACCGGTGACGGTAACAGTCTTGTTGTTAATTCCCACGTTCTTGCCGACGAAGGCAAACGCGCCGCCGCTGAGCGTGTCGCCGGCGCCGGTAAACAAAGTGCCGCTGGTCACAACTGTCGTACCCGCCGCCGTGAGGCCGCCGTCGTAAGTCTTGGTGACGCTTGTGGTGCTCAGCGTGAGGGGCGCCCGGGTGATGTCTGCCGTTTGCGTGCCGCCGGTAAAGGTGTAGTTGGCGGCCAGACCTCCGTTTGTCCCGTTGCCAAGGGCAAGTGAGCCCAGCGTGACGGTCTTGGCAGTGCCCACGTTCTTGTTCGCTACCGTGCCGGCGCCGGTAAGGGTGAGGGTCTCGCTGCCGACCAGTGTGCCCAGGGTGAAGATGCCGGCCGCCACGTTCGCCGTGCCGTCGTAGGCGCGGCTGCCGGTCATGCTGACGGCGTAGGGGTTGATGGTGCCAGTGGTGTTGTCGGCATAGCTGACGTTGTAGTTGCCGCCGCTGTTGCCGTCATTTACCGTGACCCCAGTGGCGGTTACCGTCTTGTTGCCTATGCCCACGTTCTTGTCGGTGAAGGCAAACGTGCCGCCGCTGAGCGTGTCGCCGGAAAACAACGTGCCGCTGGTGACAGCCGCCGTACCCGCCGCCGTGAGACCGCCGTCGTAAGTCTTTGTGACGCTCGTGGTGCTCAGCATGAGAGGCGCTTGCGTAATGTCCGCCGTTTGCGTGCCGCCGGTAAATGTATAGTTAGCGGCCAGGCCTCCGTTTGTCCCATTACCAAGGGTAAGGGAACCCAGCGTGACAGTCTTGGCAGTATCCACGTTCTTGTTTACCACCGTGCCCGCGCCGGTAAGGGTGAGGGTCTCGCTGCCGACCAGTGTGCCCAGGGTGAAGATGCCGGCCGTCACGTCCGCCATGCCGTCGTAGACGCGGCTGCCGGTCATGCTGACGGCGTAAGGGTTGATGGTGCCGGTGGTGTTGTCGGCATAGCTGACGTTGTAGTTGCCGCCGCTGTTGCCGTCGTTTACCGTGACCCCGGTGGCGGTTACCGTCTTGTTGCCTATGCCCACGTTCTTGTCGGTGAAGGCAAACGTGCCGCCGCTGAGCATATCGCCGGAAAACAACGTGCCGCTGGTGACAGCCGCCGTACCCGCCGCCGTGAGGCCGCCGTCGTAAGCCTTCGTGACGCTCGTGGTGCTCAGCGTGAGAGGCGCTTGCGTAATGTCCGCCGTTTGCGTGCCGCCGGTAAATGTATAGTTAGCGGCCAGGCCTCCGTTTGTTCCGTTGCCAAGGGCAAGGGAGCCCAGCGTGACGGTCTTGGCAGTGCCCACGTTCTTGTTCGCTACCGTGCCGGCGCCGGTAAGGGTGAGGGTCTCGCTGCCGACCAGTGTGCCCAGGGTGAAGATGCCGGCCGCCACGTTCGCCGTGCCGTCGTAGACGCGGCCGCCGGTCATGCTGACGGCGTAGGGGTTGATGGTCAGTGCGCCGTCAGCAAAAACGATGTCATAGCCCTGCTGGTGGGAGTAGTAGCCGGACGGGGTGATGGTGTAACTGCCGGCATTGATTGCCCCCTGCGAGGCGCCGCCGTAGCTGACCGTACCCATATATTTGGCCGGGTCGCACGCACCACTGGAACAGGTCTTGCCGTTGCCGCCACTGTAGGCGGTACTGTCGTATGTTTTTGAGCCATTGTTGGCCGTAACAGTGGCCGGGGTGAGAAACATCCTTAGCAGCGGATACGTTTCGCCAGCGTAAATGCGCCAGACGGCGGAGCTGCCGCCGGCATCGGCGATGTCCCAGTCATTGAACGTTCCAGGCGTCTTCATTTGGCTGGAATTCACTATCCGACTGAAGATATCGATGCCGCCAGCACTGCCATCAAACCCCACCAGGCTGCCGACAAACGTACTGTAGGAACTATTGATGTTACCATCATTATACCCCACCAGGCCGCCGACATTGTTGCCGTCGTTTAAGGTTACCGTGCTTGTGCTGTAGGAATTGGTGATGACTGCGCTGCCGTTGCCATTGATGCCGGCAATATTTCCCCCCACCAGGCCGCCGACATCCTCTGTCCCGCTTACCGCACCCGTGCTATAGGAATTGTCGATTGTGGCATCACTAATCGTATCGCTGTAATTATATCCCACCAGACCGCCTACATAATTACCGTTGCCGGTAACCGTGCCCGTGCTGTAGGAATTGCTGATCGTGGCGCCATTATACCCCGCCAGGCCGCCGACATTGGATTGGCCCGTGATAGTTACATCGACCAGCCCGACATTCCGAACAACACCAGAGTTGTATCCAAATAGGCCGGCATAGCTGTTCGGAGAGTCGATATGCAGGCCGGTGATGGTGCGGCCAAGACCGTCGAAGAGGCCGGTGAAGGGCAAGGAGCCCCCACCAAAGCCACCCTCCGACACGCAGCCATCACAAAAGCTGCCCACCGGCACGAATCCCTCACCCGCATTCCAGTTCGATGTGCCGGTGGCAATGATGTTGTTGGCCAGCACATACTTATTTCCCAGCATGCCCTCGCTGCCCATGCCCTGCACACCATAGATGTCGGTCAACTGATAGGGCGCATCGACGCCTTCGCCTCCGAGGGCGCGGATGAATGTGCCGCCCGTGATGCTGAAGTCGTTCGCCGTGAAGCCGGGCAGCGAGGCAGACACCTGACTCCACTTGCCACCGCTCAGGGTGAATTTATTTACATTGACTGTGCCGGCGACATTTAAATCACCGGCAGCCCGGAGGTCCAGAGCTCCGGTGGTGGTTGCTACGGATTGATTAATGTTGATGTCGCCACTGCTGTTTATAGTTATCGTCCCACCGCCCGCAGTCAGTTTACCGACGGATATTGGCGCGGCTTGCGGAGAAATAGCATCGAGTACGCCCGTTTCGATTGTGATGCTGCCGGTACCTTGAGTCTTGAACTCTGCAGCAGAAATGTTGATTCCTGTAGCAGCATCACTTTCATCTGAATCATTGCGGGTCTGCAACGTCAGGTCTCTGTTGTTTGCCAGTGTGACAGGCGAACTGAACGGACCAATGGCACTGATGCCGCCAGACGCTGCTAATATAATGTTTGTCGAGCTGCTTTGGCCTTCAATTTGTGACTGATAAATAGTCGTGGGATCTGAATCAAATAACAAGACAGAGCCCGGTGCAACATTAGGATAACCGGTAAAAGTCGTATTACTGTGTCCGGCGGTACCTCCACCATCGCCTGGCCCGGCCAAAATATCGATACTGGGCGGGTCAAGCAGCAGAGTTCCCGCTTCCCCCCGGGAAGCCTGCGTGTCAACCTTGGCGTTGAAATCAAGCCACCCCTTACCAGACGCCTCCACGAAGCCGCCATCGCCGCCGTTTGCCCCGCCCTGCGCAAATATGCCGCCGTACGCACGGGTGGCGTCGTTGGACCAAAGGATAACCTTGCCACCGTTGCCGTTATCCAAGGCATCAGCCTCGATGGTTGTGTCTTCCCCCATGTAAGTGGCTTCAGCATTCTGGACAGCGGGATTTTTACCCTGATAATCCCCGCCGACCAGGACGGCGCCGCCGCCGCTTTTGCCGGAGACGTCAATCCGGGCGTTATCGATCAGGCCAACGTGATTGCCGAGGATCCGGATATCACCGCCTTTGCCGTCATTGCCGGCAGCCGTGACTGTGCCGGATACCAGCGTGGTTCCTGACTCACTCTGAATTTTTATCTGCCCGCCCTGAGGGCCGTTCGCGCTGGTCGCGCTCCCGGCATCCAGGGTTGCGTTCTTGGATGCCTTGAAAAAGATTCTGCCGTTTTCCCCGACTACCGCGCTGTCCGCATTGACAATGCCTTGCTGCGATATCAGTCCGCCGTAAATCCCCACTTTGCCGCTCTGGGCAATAATCTGCCCGAGGTTCACCGCCTTGTTTTCCGGTGCGCTCAAGACGATGGAGATGTCGGGATCGAGGGAATCGACCAGTTGCACGCTATGGCCTGCCGCCAGGATCACGTCGCCCTGGGGAGAATTGATAATACCGCTGTTCTCGATATCCGGCGCGATCAGGTAAACCTTCCCGCCCCCGGGCGTCGTAATGGTCCCCTGATTCTGAATGGGCCCGGCAATGGCTCCCGCGGTGAAGTTGTATTTCCCCGCCAGAAAATCCTGATTGCCGATGTTCAGCGTCGAAGCAAAGAATCCGTTCACGTCGATCCTGGCGCCCTGGCCGAAAAGCATGCCGTTGGGGTTAATGAGAAAAACCCGGCCGTTGGATTGCAGCAGGCCGAGAATCCGGGAGGGGTCCTGGCCGATGACCCGGTTCAGGACGGAGCTTGAGCCGCACTGCTGGATAAAGCGGACGGCCTCATTGTTATTGATCGAAAAGCCCTGCCAGTTGATGATCGAATTGGGGCTGTTGGTGATCGTGAGGTTGTTGCCCTGGGCATTAAAGCTTGCCTGTCCGTTCACTACCTGCTGCCCGGCAGGAAGGGCAAAAACATTGCCTGCGCTTAGGAAAATCAATGTAATTACAAAAACAAGCTTATTGGCTATCGGGAAAATTCTCCTTTTTCTGCACCGACTTGCTTTCATGTCGAACTCCTTCAGGGAACCTCAATTCGAGGTAATTGTAAAACTCTTCCCAAAATGTTCCCTCCACCCTAACCCTCCCCCGCCAGAGACTGTGTCATAATTCATTTTTTTGTCATTTCGAGCGTAGCGAGAAATCTTAATGATTAATGAAATTAACATATTAAGATTCCTCACCTCCGTTCGGAATGACCCTTTCCCCTATTACGACACTGTCTCCCAGGGGGGAAGGAAGGGGGGAATTAAAACAATAAACTCGCTGACAAATGCCAGACGCTGCTCCATCGTGTCGTGTTTTCATCAGGGATATCAACCACGAAGCCGCAATCAACGGAGAGGGATAATCTCTTGCCGTCGGTGATGCGCAAGCCGGGGCCAAAAGCGGCAATTCCCGTGTTTGCCGTATCGCCCGGCAAAGGGTCTCTGCGGGAAACATAACCCCGGTCGTAAAACATCAGTAATCGGGACTGAAAGGCCTTCACACCGAAAAACCTGCTCAGGTCAGGGGTATATAACTCGGCGCTCCCTGAATATCCCTTATCATTGGCGAACTCCCTCTCTGCAAAACCCCGGACCGTGCTTGCGCCGCCGATCCCGTACTGTTCGCCCGGCGCCAGCGGATCGTTGGTATATTGCCCGTTAACAAGCACACGCGCCTGCCAGTCAGCGCCAATGGCATAAGACAGATTTGCCCCGCAACGGAAAATATTATAACCCCGCGGGGCGCCGGCGCGAGCTTTTTCCATATCCGCGGCGGTGTCCCGGCCGTCCCAATTGCCCGGCAGATTCTGCAAATCCGTCAGATAAAAGCCCGCAGTGATTTTATCCATAGCCAGCGTCCCGGCGTACGTCAGGCTGACGGGGTGTACCGTCACATTATTGCCCAGTTGACTCCCCAGAAAATCCACATCGTTTTCATAAGCGCGATAATCCAGACCCAGAATCAACTTATGCTCATAGTTGCCGATCCTGGTGAGATTCTGGTTATAATGTATCCCCAGGATTGTACCTTTACCGCTCACGTTCATATTGGAGGAGGCGGCGCTGATGGTTCCGGAATCCACACTCGAATGAGCGCCGATCAGGTCTATGGATGACCCCAGTGAATATAACGGCACCCGGTAGCCGAGGCTGTAAATACTGACGTGGTCCAGCTTTTCAGGAGACTTAATATATTGCAGTGTCAGGAGATGATCCCTGTTGAATACATTGGCGTGCTGCAGGAGGACGCCCAGGCGTGTGGCGCCGGTTTGTTTGTCTCCCGTGTTATCCGCAGAGAAGCCTATCTTCCAGGGCGCCTCGTCTTTCACCGCGATATTCGCGTCGATTTCATTTTCCTTGACGCTGTTCAGCAATCGCAAATTGATCTTCTTGGCAGGGTTTTCATTGGCAATCTTGAGACTTCGGGACAGGGCATTGATATTGGGAGTCTCCCCCTGGTGAAGCGCCCGCAAGCTCCGGAGAATATTCGCCTGATCAAAATAACGGTTCCCCTCTATTATGATTTTCCCTAAGCGGTTCTCATAGACTTTCAGGCGCACGACACCGCTTTCCAGTTCCTGTTCCGGCAGCGTCACCATGACCATGGAAAAGCCGTGGTCGCGGTAGGATTGTTGAAGCGCATCCAAGGCTTCCTGCACGGCGCCAAAATCTCTACCCCTTCCGGTAAAGGGCGAAAGGATAGACTCCAGTTTGCCTGCGGAAAGAAGCGTATTCCCTTCCACCTGGTAACGCTTGATATCAAAACGGGGCGCTGTATCAGGCTTCTCTCCGGCAGCGAAAGCGGTTAAAGCCGTAAATATAAATAAAGCGCATAACAATGACTGTACGGATCGAATTCTCATATGGGCTCACTTTACGGTAAATTTACATACGATTTTGTCTTATTGAAAGTAATATTCGAATTACTTTTCTCAACCGATTTCATTGAACCCTCCGGAAGCCTAAATGAACCATGGCCAATTATTTAAATAACCATTTAAAATAATTGAAATTAAATTACCAATTTTGAAGCCTGCTGTCAACGGAAAGTTTTCACAGTGTCAGTTTTCTCTTTGTGATAAAATCTTGACATCCTCCGGGTGATCAATTAGCTTTGCCGAAAACTACTAATGAGAGTCTTGGAAATTTTTTACAGGAATTGAAAAAACTGTTTCGCAACGATGGGGGGGTAAGATGATCGGGGTGCTCATTACAACTCATGGAAACCTAGGCGGCGAATTGATAAAGGCGGTGGAGCTGATCAAAGGAACTCCAAAAGGCGTCCTGCATCTGTCGATGGACCAGACGAAGGGGGCGGAGGAGTTAAAAAAGGAAATTGCCACCGCTATAAAGAAACTGGACCAGGGGCAGGGGGTTTTGATTTTAACGGATCTTTTCGGCGGCACCCCGTCAAATATTTCCCTTTCTTTTCTAAAACAGGGCAAGGTAGAGGTGTTAACAGGCGTTAACCTCCCGATGTTGCTTAAGCTTTCCGAGATGCGGGAGGATATTCCCCTGAAGGATTATGCCGTAAGCATAAAAGAATACGGTATGAAGAATATCTATCTGGCCAGTGAGATATTGAATAAGAAGTTGTCTGCTTGAGTGGGTTATGGACATAGCGCTTGTAAGAGTTGATAACCGGCTTATTCACGGCCAGATTTTGGAAGCGTGGGTTCCATACGTCAGTGCCTCATGTATTGTTGTCGTTGATGACGAGGTGGCGGGTGATTTTTTTCGAGAGACGGTAATCAGAATGGCTGTCCCGCGGGAAGTGGAAGTAATCATCAGCGGGGTGGAAGAGTTTGCCCGTAATTACACCTACAGCGTAGGCCATGGGAAAAAAGCAATTGTCATTTTCTCTTCTATTGCCGATGCCTTTAAGGCCTTTCACCTCGGTTTCAAATTCGCAAGGCTTAATCTTGGCAATGTCCATCATCTCCAGCATGAAGAGGACAAGGTGAGCTGTTCATCCTGTGTATTCCTGAATGACAGTGATATTCAGAACATCATCAGTCTGGCGGATTCAGGAGGCGCCCAAATTGAAGTCAGGCGGATTCCCATGGAGGCGCCTGTGGATGTCAGGGATATTGTGAAGATGCCTTCGAGGACGACATAGCCGTATTTTTTTAAATGCTCAGGTGGATAGATAGCAGGCAGTTAGCCTGTCGGGAATAAGAGGCAATCCCTATGGCAATGAAGATACTTCTCGTTTCCCTCCTGGGGGGCGTGCTTGGGCTGGACAGGATAGTTATGCAGGCTATGCTGTCGCGTCCCATCGTCTCGGCCCCCCTCGTCGGATTGGCACTGGGCGATGTCTATACGGGGCTGCTTGCCGGCGCTTTGTTCGAGCTTTTCTGGATAGACAGGTTGCCCGTTGGGACCTGTATCCCGCCCAACGATTTTCTTGCCGCCCTTCTTGCAGCTTCTGCTTCCATCATCGTCGGACAGGAGCTTGGCCATGCGTCGCGGGAACTGGTGGCCTTTTCCTTCCTCTTGTTTATTCCTTTCGGCTTTCTTGGCCAGAGCGTGGATAGTTTAATAATCGGGTCAAATGACGCACTTTCCGAAGGCGCCCGGCAGGATGCGGAAAGGGCGGAGGCGGGCGGCATCTTCCGAAAGCAGATGGCGGGACTGACTAAGACTTTTTTTGCCTATGTTTCGCTTATCTTCCTTTCCCTGTTTTCCGGCGCGACTGTTCTTCTTCTTATCTTTCCATTGCTTCCATCCGCCATTTTAAGAGCGCTTAGCCTTTCATATTTTTTTCTTCCCGTCCTCGGTGTAGCGGCAGGTTTGAATACGGTCAACCTGAAGGGGGCTGTTCCCATATTCTGCGCCCTGTTTCTGGTAATAACTTTGATACTGGAACTGCTCCATGTCTGACGCCTTCTCATCTTGTGTGGGTAATGTTCCAGTTCCCTCTCCCCTTGGAGACTGTGTCGTAATAGGGGAAAGGGTCATTCCGAACGGAGGTGAGGAATCTTAATATATTAATTTCATTAGTCATTAAGATTTCTCGCTACGCTCGAAATGACAAAAAAATGAATTATGACACAGTCTCTTGAGGGAGAGGGAGAGGGTGAGGGGTGATTAAAGATTGAACTATAACTCTGTTACTATTGCAAGAAATCTCAGAAAGAGGTTTACAGATGCGGAGAAAGAGATAAATGGCTTAAAAGACAGAAGTTTGAAGTTTTAAGATTTTGGAACAATGAAGTATTAACGCACATAGAAGAGGTATTAGAGGTAATAAAGGAGCGTTGTTTATGTCACCCTCCCCTGGCCCCTTCCATCAAGGGAGGGGGAGGGAAAGAGGGAGTCCCATCCCAAAGGATGGGTAAGGGGCATTACCCACTTGAAATGAGAAAGAGCCTTATATTTCCGCCGGATATCATGATCAGTGACATGGAAGAAGGAGATCTCGAAGAGGTAATGGCCATCGAGCGCTCGACATTTCCCGAGCCCTGGTCGGAAAACATGTTCCGGCAGGAACTGCATTTTCCTATGTCGCGGCACCTGACGGCAAGGGTTGCGGGGCAAGGGATTGTCGGTTATATAACTTTCTGGATCATGGCCGGCGAGGTTCATATCCATAATATTGCAGTGAAAAATGGCCGGCAAAGAATGGGAGTGGCGTCTGCCTTGATGAGGGAAATGATAAGGCGGGCGCGAAAAGAGGGCGCCCTGCATGCTACCCTGGAGGTCAGACCTTCGAATGAACGTGCCGCGAGATTATATGAGAGATTCGGCTTTGAAGTGAGGGGGAGAAGACCTCTTTATTACGCCGATACTAAAGAGGATGCCTTGATTATGTGGGCTGAGCTGGGGGAGAATCGAGAGAATGACGGCAAGTGACCCCGTGGCAGTGACCGCCAGTGTTATTATGAACAGTGAGGCGGCGGAGAGGCAATTCTTGATGTCCTTAAGGGCGCCTGCCAGCTTTCCCACGCCAGCTCCTGGTCAATTTGTCATGATTGGTGTAGAAAACGGCCGTGACCCCTTACTGAGAAGGCCGCTGAGCATTCATGCCTTCGATCGCAGGGATGATTGCGCAGTCGTGGAAACAATATATCAGATTGCGGGCAGGGGGACTAAGCAACTTTCCCGCCTATTGCCTGAGGATGAAGTGAGCATGATGGGACCTTTGGGGAGCGGTTTTGCCATTGTTCGCGATAGAAAAAATGTGGTCATCATTGCCGGCGGCATGGGTATGGCGCCGCTTTGCTTTCTGGCCGGGCATTATCGGTCTCTTATCCGGTCGGACGAGACAGCGAAAATGGCAATGCCCTCTCGGATCATCTGTTACATCGGCGCTAAAACCGCCGATTCCCTGTCGGGGCTGGAAAAGATGGAAGACCGGTGCGACGAGATAAGGATCAGCACTGATGACGGCAGCCAGGGTTATCATGGCGCCGTTGTCGATCTTTTCCGTAAGGATCTTCCCTTCTATAATCCTGACGATGCCCGAATATATGCATGCGGACCTGTTCCCATGCTGAAGGAATTGAGTAAAATACTTGCCGGCAAGGGAATCCTGTGCCAGGTGTCAATGGAGGAACGCATGGCCTGCGGCCTCGGCGCCTGCCTGGGCTGTGCTGTTTCCTTAATGGGGAGTGACGGAAAAATCACCTATAAAAGGGTGTGTAAAGATGGCCCGGTTTTTAATATACAGGATATAGTCTGGCCATGATATGAAACTCTCATGACGAAACCGTCACAAATGATAATGAAAATTACCCCTCCCCCTTCCCCCTCCCTCAAGGGGAGGGGGTGAGGGGGAGGGTGAAAGGTATTTTCAGATGAGGGAAATTGCCGGTAAAACCATGTTGGCCGTCGACATCGGCCCTTTGAAATTGAAGAATCCTCTGATGACCGCATCGGGCACCTTCGGTTATGGTGAAGAGTATGCCGGGTTTGTGGATCTCAACCGGCTGGGCGCCCTGATTGTCAAGGGGCTGTCGCTGGACCCTAAAGCGGGCAATCCGCCACCCCGTATCATGGAGACGACGGGCGGGATGTTGAATGCCATCGGTCTGGAAAATGTGGGGGTTAAATGCTTTATCAGGGAGAAACTTCCCTTCCTGCGGGACCTTGACGTTCCTGTAATAGCCAATATCTTCGGGGAAACAATAGAGGAATATCAGGAAGCGGCCGAGCTTTTAGGGCGGGCGGGCGGAATTGCTGGTTTGGAGCTGAACATCTCCTGCCCGAACGTGAAGAAAGGCGGTGTGGCTTTCGGGGTAGATCCCCTGTTGGCGGCGGAAGTCACGCACAAGGTGAAAGAGGTTTCCGAATTGCCGCTGATTGTCAAACTGACGCCCAATGTTACGGATATTGCCTTGATTGCCGAAAGTGTGGAGGATGCCGGCGCCGATGCCCTTTCGCTCATCAATACCATCACCGGGATGTCGGTGGATGTGGAGCGCCGGACGCCTCATCTGAAAAACATCACCGGCGGCCTGTCCGGTCCGGCCATAAAGCCCGTCGCCCTGAGGATGGTCTGGCAGGTGGCGAAAAGGGTCTCGATTCCCGTGATCGGCATCGGGGGAATAGTGACGGCCAGTGATGCCCTGGAATTCCTTATCGTCGGCGCCAGGGCGGTTCAGATAGGAACGGCTAATTTTATCAAGCCATCGATAACAATGGATATTCTGGCCGGCATGGAAGCCTATCTTAAAAGGCATAAGATCGCCAGTATCGGCGATCTTATCGGAACATTGAAAGTGGATTAACTATTTAAGCAGTGAAACCCTAACCCTGAACTGCTCGACCTTTCTGAACCGCAACCATAAGATCATCTATATCTTTTGGGGGAACTATCTCTTCTTGGCGCTTTTTCAAAGTCAGAGCCTCAGCCGGACAGGTGGTTACGCATAATCCACAGCCAATACAGCGCTCTTCTTCCAGAGCCACCGTAGAACCGGTAAGTTCAAGCGCCTGAACCTGACAGCGATCCACACAGTCGCCACAGCCCGTGCACTGGTCTTCTGATAATTCCGCAATGAAATTGGATTTAGCCACGGCAGTAGGAAGTTTAAGCTGGGTAATACCCCTCAGCATTGCACAACAACAGCCGCAGCAATTGCAAATGGCGATTCCACCTCTCTGGACATTCATTGCACAATGGACTAACCCTGCTTCTTCTGCCCTTCTTAAAGCATTTTTTGCTTCTTCCTTGCTGGCTTTTCGTCCCAGGCCATATTCGATATAATACTCGGCCCAGGGAGTCAAAAGAAGGCAGATATCGTCTTTGGGGAAAGTACAGCCCTCACCAATGAGTTCTTTATTGGTTCTGCAAATGCAATCTGCAAGACAGACTGTAGGACTTTCATCAATCAAGTTATCCGCCTCCTCATAGGTGAGTATGTTTAACTCAGCGGGAACAGACTTGTTTACCGGCACTACCCGTAAGAGGGCGGTCTTGTTGCTACATACTGCCTCCCCATGTTTCTCATCATAATACTTCTCAAAGAGGTTCACCATTTCAGGAGAGAGCCGGTTGAGCTGAAATTCATAGACGCCCGGCATAACCGGTACCAAACAATAAAGCGGCTCGGGAGCAAAGACCACCTTGAAGATAACCCCCTTTCTGGCCAACTCTTCTAAAACCGGTGCAAGTTTTTCGACTTCCATGCCGGCTCTTTGCGAGATGGTTTTTAAGTCTTCCGGTTGTCCGGAAAGATTGCAGGCGACCTCAGCCTCCTCGGGGCTCATAAGGCGTTTGAATATCTCCAACTCTACCCTGCTTTCCGTCTTTGGAGATGGGATTGGGAGACTATCCAACTTTTCTTGAAATCTTTCGTACACATTCATTTTTTAACCCCTTTGTAACACTTTATTTTTATTGATAAGTACTTGTTTCCCCGGGTCGAATATATGAAAAAGGCGCCTGTGTCAAGAAAAAATGACTACACTAAAATTTCTCACCATATTGTTCTTCGTTCACCATTTTTTCTTGACACAAAACTTACTTTTCCCTATAGTGCGCACCGAAAATGAGGCTCTATAACCTGAGCAGTAACAAAAAAGGACCCTTGGGAGGTGCATGTGACGACTGAAGAAAACGAAAAAAAGGACCTTTCCGAAACTAAAGCGCCGTACCTCCAAATCCCCGAAAACACATGGCCGATTATCGTTATCCTGGTAATGCTGGCCCTGGGCGCGTTAATCTACTATTCCTTCGGCAGGCACGAGCACTTGTCGAAGGGACAGTTCGTCGGTCCCGGTAAATGCAAACAATGTCATGAAGAGCAATACGCCTCATGGAAGAAGACGCGAATGGCAAACAGCTTTAATGTACTTAAGGCCGGCGCGAAGGCTCAGGAAAAGCGGATGGCTGGGCTCGATCCGGACAAGGATTACAGGCATGATGAAACCTGTTTGCCCTGCCACACCACCGGATATGGTCTTGTAGGCGGTTTCGTTTCCATCGAGAAGACACCTGAGATGGCTGGCGTCAGTTGTGAGGCGTGCCATGGGCATGGCGGCGCCTATGTGAACTCGGTGATGAGCCCTAAGGATCCGGCCTTCCAGACATCCGCTGCCAGGACGGCGGGATTGGTCTATCCGCCGACGGAAAACGTGTGCCGGGTCTGCCACAACGCACGCAGCCCCTATGTAGGCATGGACTACAAGTTCTACTATGACGAACGCGTCAAGCTCGGCACCCATGAGCACTATCACCTGAAGTACGAGCACGGGCAGTAGCTTCCATTACCTTACGATTGTTTATGCTGAAGGCTGAAGCGACCCGACCTGACAGCCTTCAGCCCATTCACCTTCAGTCCATCCTGCATCAATCGCCTTGATTGATGTATTCCATAAGATTGATTAATTCTTTATCGGTAATCTTCTGCCATTTTATATTCTTTTCTTTCATGCTTCCTATCATCCTGGGCCCATGATTCCATAACGCCGTTGCCATATAAATAGGAGACACCACTCCTTTCAGCTTAGCCAGATTGGGGCCCTCTTTTTTCCCTTCTGCATTCTTCTGAATATTGTGGCAAATGCTGCATCGTCTCTCCTGGAACGTATTCTTTCCCTGGACTCTATTGCCAGCAGGGTCAAAATAGCGGATAGAAAATAGATATGAGGTAATATTGGCTATATCCTGAGCAGACAAAACCGGCACTTTGATCTTCTCCTTCTGCATCTCGCTAAACATTCCTGGGAAGTGGTTCCACATAAGACTTGCAAACTGACCTATCGTCGGTGGAAAATCCTTTTGCTTCATACCCAGGCTGGGCCCTTTTCTTCTCCCCGTTCCCTCTGTGGCGTGACACTGCCCGCAGCCCTTTTTGGAGAACATCTTCTTTCCCTCTGCCGGATCACCCGGCGTAAGAAATGCCCTTTCCTGCGAAGTTTTTTTATTCAGGCTCGCTATATATGCAATGATGTCAACGATATCATTCCTTCCCAACGTTGGCCAGGCCTTAGCCCCTTTATCCAACTCATCTTTCATTTTTAAGGCATGGTTCCACATCATCTGCACCCAGAGGATAGGATTCGTAAACTCCTTCCACATCGCCAGGTCAGGACCGATTCCGCCTCTTTTTTCCCCAATGCTGTGGCAATCGATACAACCTTTCGCCTTTAATATTTCTTTGCCTTTAGCCGGGTCTCCCGGCTCATCCAGATAACGCATGACGTATAGAAAGGCAAACAGATCCGCCATTTCCGTCTCGTTAAGCCTTTTAAATCCCACCCATTTTGCAGACATCTTCTCCCACATCTCCGGTGCATGATTCCACATCTGCGCCGCCAACCCGGCGGAGGAAAGGTGGACAGAGGGACTCTTCGACAGATCGGGCGCTATGATAACCCTTCCCTTGTCACCCATAGCATGGCATTGAATACAACCTTTTTCGGAGAATACTCGCCAGCCTCTCCTCGCATCCCCGGGAATGAGATATTTATCTCCAGCAAAGGCCAGGTGGAAATTCAATCCGCATGCAAGCAAGACTCCAATAAAAATGATTCTTATTTTACATTTCGCCTTCATTGACCGAACCTCCGTTATCCGGGACTTTCTTCTGGCCTTCCTTTATCACGACTGTAAAAACCATAGTAACAACAGAAACTAAGATGAGAAAGGCAAAGGTTATCACAGATGCCAGAATCACAGCATGCGCCGGGTGATCATTGTCGACCACGGATCTATAGACCGCATACCAGAGAAAGGTGAAAACCCCTAACGCAAAGATATAAAAGCACACGAGTAAAAAAACCTGCACGGACAGGACCACTTTATTTTCAATGGACCTATTTACTCCTTTCATCTCATCACCTCATACTCCTTGAATAAATTAAAGTCTTTCCGACCCCTTAGGCCTCCGTATTATGAAGGCAGGTAGGTTCGAAGCCTCTCCGCAACTTCATCATGGGCCTTTTCGCGTCCCTCCTGAACCTCCCATATGGACACTATGGGAAATAGCTTCGTAAAAACCATATAAATCATCGCAAATAGCGCAAAACAGCCGGCCAGTATTGACCACTCGACCCAGGTGGGGCTATACATCCCTGTCTCATAGGGTAAGCGAGGATGCATCAGCGTAGGCACGACTATGGTGTAGCGCTCCAGCCACATGCCAATGTTAACAGAAATGGAGGCGATTACGGTCCCTGTGATAGTGCGAGTTTTATTGTTTGCCAATATAGTGAATGGTATGATAAAGCACGTTATTACCATAATCCAGAAGTGCGGGGCGTATCTGCCCGTAAATTTTTCCATAAATACCTTTATTTCATCAGGTTCCGCCCCATAGAATACGGTGATATATTCACTGAATGTAAAATAGAGCCACAAACAGGTCATTACGAGGAGCAATATACCAAGATTATTAAAATGTACCTCTCGGAAATAGCCTTCCAGGTGATAGACCCGCCTGAGAACAGCCATGGCTACGATTATGGCGGCAATGCCGGAGAAGATGGCGCCGGCCACGAAGTAAGGGCCAAAGATGGCGCTATGCCACATGGGCTGAATGGTCATGGAAAAGACGTATGAAACCACTGTGTGGACTGAAACTGCGATCGGCAGGACCGTAACCGCCATGATGGCAATACCCCTCTCTAAGTAGTGAATCTGTTTTTCCGTCCCCGCCCAACCGAGAGCCAGCACCTGATACAAACGTCCCCTTAGTCCTCCTTTAATCCGGTCCCTCAGAAGCGCAATATCGGGAATGAGAGGCAGGTACAGATAGATCGCACTGGCCGTTAAGTACGTGGTAATGCTTACTACATCCCAGAGCAGGGGCGACTGGAAGCGGCCATGAACCAGTACCACCATGACACGGTCAATCCGCCCCAGATCAATGAGTATATTGCCTAATCCAAAAAAGAGCACCAGAACCGTGATAACCTCAGCGGAGCGGGTAATCGAACGGCGCCATTCCGCTTTTGATATACGGAGTATGGCAGATATGAGTGTACCTGCATGGCTGACTCCAATAAAGAATACAAAGTTGGTAATGTAAACGCCCCAAAAGATAGGGCTGTTTAAACCTGTTACCCCTAATCCGTACTTGATCTGGCGGAAATAGGCAAATACAGCGAACAGCACCACTAAAGACAGAAGGGCAAAAACAATGTAGAAGCCTCTGCCCGTCTTCATAATAGGCTGATACAGTATCTCGTCTTTAACCTCTGTCACCTTTTCTTCTTTCCCCAATCCCCTATCCGGCTTTAAAGCTTCCACGCTAAGCTCCTTCCCTGAGGTAATACACATTCGGTTCCGTACCAAGCTCTTCCAATAATCTGAATGCCCTTGGACTTCTTGCGAATTTAGAAACGATACTATCTTTATCGTCCAAGTCGCCGAAATAGATCGCTTTACTTGGACAGGTCTCGGCACAGGCCGGCATATATTCATCAGGGGTCATCTCTCTTTTTTCCGCTTTGGCCCTGTCCTTTGCCCTCTGTATTCTGTGGGCGCAGAAGACGCACTTTTCGACGACGCCCTTTGGCCTTACGGTGACGTCCGGGTTCAGGGAGTTCATCATCTCTTTGGGCCATGCGGGCTTATACCAGTTCATGGACTTAACGGTATAAGGGCAGGCATTGGCGCAATATCGGCATCCAATGCAACGCCCGTAAATCTGATCGACGATGCCTTCTTTTGTCTTGTTGGTTGCCCCGACGGGGCATACCTTGATGCAGGGCGGATGCTCGCACTGCATGCAGGGAACCGGCATAAGATTAGATTTGATATGGGGGTATTCCCCCTCTATACGTTCCACCATGCGTATCCAGCTTATGGACCGGGATAATGCCGACTCCTCCGGATCAGGCGGCGGTATGTTGTTTTCAACCTGGCAAGCAATGACACATGCCTGGCACGCGGTACACTTATCCAGGTCTATTACCATTCCCCATCTACTCATTCCATCCTCCCTATGCCTTATACACTTTGACCCTGGAATTGTGCATCAGGGATTCACCTGTGAAAGGATCTGTCTGGCTAGCCACTAACTGGAAGACGTTTTCTCCAATCCCGTTTTCCCAGCGGCCAAGCGTCTTGTGTCCTAACCCCATGGGGATATTGATCACTTCAGGCATAGCTCCGGGAGTCAATTTTGCCCTGAACTTCAGCCTCTCCCGTGGCGATACCACCCAAACCCAATCGCCGTCCTTTATGCCCAATTCTCGAGCCGCCACAGGGTTTATCTCTACCCATGCCTTCCACTTTTGCTTGCTATAAAAACTACTGATATCCTGCAGGTACGGATTATTCGCATGAATCGAGCCGGCAAAGACCAGTGGCTGAAATACCTTTAAGTGGAACGGATAATCCCTTTCACTACGCCCCTTGGATTCCCAATGAGGCAAAAAGACATGATCTCCTCTTGCCTCGATACCTAAGCTTTTTAGCGCCTGCTGGTTATTCCCTCCAGGGGCGACATCTTTTTCCAGATGATATTTCAGGATCTGGGAGTAAAACTCAAATTTCCTCGAGGGCGTCCTGAATACCCTTCCCCATTCTTCAAAAGAGTAAACGGGTTCCCACCATCCTCCCTTGTCCTGTATTTCCTCCCAAAATTCTTCAAATTTCTGATATCCAGGCGCCCTCCATCCGCGTCTCACCAGCTCTCTCAGCAAGCCCTCCTCCATTTCCGGAGCAAAGATGTCGCCTCTCTTCATATCATAGAGTTTTTTCATGGTATGGGACAGCGCTTCCTGAGAGTCTTTCCAGGGGAAGGCATTTGCCAAGGGCTTTCCGAGACCCTTAGCGATCGCCAAGATAACATCACAGGTATTTCTGGTATTGTATCGGGGCGCCACTACCGGCTTTCCTATCCCTACTACGGGGAACCCTTGAAATGTATAGGTTACATTGCTTTGCCATTTCTCCAGATAGGTATGATCCGGCAAGATAAGATCGGCATTCTGAGTCGTTTCATCCATATAGGGCGAAAAACTCACAATTAAAGGGATCTTTCTCGTCGCCTGCAATAAACCTTCTATCTTCTGCTCGGAGAAAAGGGGGTTGCAGTTATACAAAAACAATGTATCGATGTCATAGGGCTTTCCACGCAAGACTCTTTCCGTAAAGAGAGAGAGCGCGCCATTGGCCAGAGGGAACTTGCCACTTTCTCCAGAGGCGAGTGGAGTCATCTGCAGGCCTTTTCGCGCCCGTTCATCAATTTCCGGCTCAGGAAGATCAAGCACCGGCGGGTTTTTGATGGTCAGAATGCCGCCCGGCTTATCGATATTTCCTGCCAGCGCATTTAGAGCCTGTATTGACATCTGCTTATAAATATCTCCCCTGGTTCCTATCGCGAGGGCAGGTCCTTGCGTGGCAAATTCTTTTGACAATCTCAAAATGGATTCCACCGGAATGCCCGTGACCTCGGAAACCACTGCAGGAGAATAATTTTGCAATACCATGTTCTTATAACCTTGACGTCCTGCTCCGGACGGGTCTTGCCAGTCTTCAAATCCAAAGGTGTGTTTCTCGACGAAATTTTTATCATACAATCCTTCTTTGATGATAAAGTGCGCCATCCCCAAGGCCAGGGCGCCTTCCGTCCCCGGTTTTACCGGTATCCATTCATCCGCTTTTGCCGCTGTTACAGAATAGCGGGACTCCACCTGCACGATCTTGCCTCTGACGCTCTTCGCTCTTCTCGTGTAGCCGAAGGCATTCATAACCTGCACCGGCGACCAGAATGACTGAAGAAGGTCTGATTCGAACGATACTATGTAATTTGCCATCCCCATATCGTAAACCACGTCATCTTTTAAGCCTTGCATCAGATAAAAGGCATCCACACTGCCATAGTCCAATCCCGTTGGGATGTTAATGTAGTTTGGCGAACCGAATTGGCGGAGGAATCTTTCGGAGAGCATCCTTGTCAGCCCCATGGAATCCCCGTCCATAAAGGCCAGTTTATGGGCGAAATTTTTTACCCTTATTTCTTTAAGCCAGTTTACCACGTAAGCGATCGCTTCATCCCAGGTTATTTCCTGCCATTTCCCGGCGCCCCTGTCCAGGGACCTCTTCAACGGTCCCTTAATCCGATCCGGGTCATTTAGGGCAATTAATCCGGCCTGGCCTTTAGGACATAATTTGCCCCTATTAACGGGATGGAACGGATTGCCCTCGATCTTTACGGGTCTATCTCCAACCAACCTGACGCGGATACCGCATCCACCAGGGCACTGACGGCATAATGAGCTAACCCACCTTTCATATCCATTAGGCACCTCCACCCAGTCCTCACCCCAGACTGTCCGAAAGGCCTTAACAGCTAAATCGGGGGCATAACTCAGCACGCCGCCTCCGGCGGCGACTCCAGCCACCGTTAAGAATTCTCTTCTCGTAATTGTTCCCATCTTTTTTTCACTCCTTATGCCATCCGGTCCCAAGATTAAGCGCCGGGCGCCAACAGTTTTTCCGAGGCATTGGTCATTTATGGCAGGTTACGCAACTTAAATCCACATTATTTCTCTTATGACATGCTATACAGTAGTTCATATCAATATCAACCAGGGGTCTACGGGGCGGCTTAACAGCTTTTCCCATATCCCCGTGACATTGTTCACAGGCTAATTTGCCGACCGACACGTGTCTATTATGGGAAAAATATACATGAACGGGATTCTTATACAACCTTTTCCAGCTTATATTTTGCTTCTTCTTTATATAAGAGATCAGTTTTTTCTCTTCCGGGCTCTTTGATATCGGCTCTTCGCTATGGCACCCCATGCACACCGCAATGTTCGGTATTGTCGCAAATGCTGAATTTGTAACACCAGCATGGCATTCCTCGCATTTGAGAATTTCTGTATGCACCTTGTGGCTGAATTCCAAAGGCTGTTCTATTGCCCCGGCAAAAAATGCATGCCACCTGAAAGCCACCACCACTATTACCAGGAGGACAAAGACGCCAAACAAGATTTTCTTAGACTTTGTCATTATCTGATTCCTCTATACTTTCTATAGCCTTTATATTGTTAACGCCATTGCCTATTTCCCATGTTCGTACTTCAGTCGAAAATGCTCATGAGTTCCAAGCTGAACGCGTTCTTTGAAGTCAAATTTATAGTCCATTCCGACGAAAGGGCTGTGCGAATTGTGACACATACGGCACACATTCTCCGTGGGTGGATAAACCAGCCCCGCCTTCCTGGCATCGGACGTCTTAAACGTTGGATTCTTGAGGTCCATCACTGTGCCGATAAAGGTTCCGCCATGCCCATGGCAGGCCTCACAAGTTACACCGGCCATCTCAGGGGTCTTCTCAATGGAAACGAAACCGCCCACCAGACCATAGCCGGTAGTGTGGCAGGGTATACAGGTCACATCACGGGTATAGTCCCTTTCTGGGTCCAGCCCTGCCAGCTCTTTTTCTTTACTCTTCTGGCCAGCCTGGAGCACTTTGAAACTGTTTGCCATCTTCGTCTTTTTCCATGATTCGTATTGTTTCTTATGGCATTCTCCGCACTTGCCCGGCCCGACAAATTTGCCCTCAGAGACATGCTTGTACCTGGAAAAGTAAAAAAAGATGATGACACCAAAAACCAGCAACAGGCCGACAAAACTAATCAACCAGGCATATTTGCGAATATTCAGGCGTTTGCTTATTGTCGACTCAGGATATCTTTCTACAGCCATCATACACCTCCCTTCACTTTAATCCTGACATAAAAAATAGTTTCAAATATTTCATGCCAAACGCACCCGCGATTAACGAAGGAGTTCGCATGATAAGAAGACTGTTTTATTTTTTGCCGCCTGCCAGAAAGGCAATGATATGGTTTAGGTCAGAATCGCTCAACGAAGCGGCATCATAAGGCGGCATGTCGTTTCGTCCACTTCTCACAATTTTTCTTATTGTTGCTGAATTTTTTCCCTTTAATGACGGTGCTGAATCGCCCTGTCCTTCATTACCATGGCATCCGGCACAGCCCATATCTCTAAAAATGGTTCTTCCTTGTTTGGCGTCTCCTCCGGTTGCCGTGACAGGGGCGGCTTCATACGGAGCAGCAGGCGCAGGTAAACCGGAGGCAGGAGACTTTGCGGTAACTTGTGGAAGATGCGCCGCAGCAGATTCGAATATCGATTGGTCCCAGTTCCGTATAAAGGCAATCACATCGCTTACCTCAAATTTTTTCAATGACCCGCCTTCGTCGTCACCAAAAGCCGGCATGCCGGTGCCTGGTCTGCCTCGGGATATAATTTTAACGAGCATTGCTTCTTCCAATGCCGTGCGACGCAAATGCTTGCCTGGTATATTATCGCCGGTATTTCCATGGCAAGCCACGCAGTGTGACTGGTAAATCTCGGCGCCTCCGGCCACAGCCGCCCCCTTTATCCTGGCAATCGCTGCCTCCTGTCGGGCCGGTTCGTACCACCAGTAGATGGGTATAAAAATAACTATCAGCCATACCATAAAGAGACATATGGTCTTTTTCTTTCGCATGTCCAAATCATTCACGGCTACACCCCCAATACCTGGGAAGGATTGAAGGAATCCCTCCTGATTATTTTTCCGGTATCTACCAGGATCATGCCGTCCTCTATTTTAACGGGATAGAGATCCATTGGACGCGGCGGCGGACCGGCTATCACCTGGCCGTAACGGTCAAACATGCCACCGTGGCAAGGACAGTTGAATCTCCCTTCAGAGGCGATCTTATCGAGACTCGGTTCATCTTTTTGCCAGGGTACGACGCAACCCAGATGGGTGCACTTGCGACTGAGGGCAAGAAAACCGGATTCTACCCGGGAAAGGTAAAAACGCGCCTCCGGGAAAGAGGTTACCGAGCCGACCGGAAAATTATCTGCCTTCCCGATCGTGACCACACTTCCGAAACCGCCGGCTTTTACCTGCGGCCAGAGCGAAGCTACGGTTGCCGCCAGACTTTCCGCGGTTAATATACAAAGTCCTCCCCAGAGACCCAATCTCAAGCAATCGCGGCGGGTTAAGTCTGCAGCGGGGAGTGACGGGCTGTGCACGTCTTGGTTCACCATGCCAAAATCTCCTTCCCTTAGAAAGTTAGACCGCCGGGGGGCAATTTCCATACCGGCGTGAGGTGTAATCCGATTCCGCGGAAAAACTGTCCGCTGATAGTTAATACGAAATAGGTGGTGACGAAGGCGGTGAAGAAGGCCAACGCAATTTCACGGCCGTTGGGCCGCCACCTCTGAATGCCCAGATAGAGGATGGCCATCAGGGCCCCCATGGTTCCAAGAGGAATAATCCATTCCACCATAACAGGAGAGCTGATCAAACTCCGGACTCCGCTATATTCATCGAATAATACAAGAATGACAAGTGCTATGGTCGTATAGACAGAAGACCAGATACATATCTCCCGCCCTTTGGAAGAGGCAAACCATATGCCCACATCCTCCTGCCGGCGCTCAAAGTAAGGTATCGCCATCAAGACGAGGATAACCCCGACAGGTATCCATATTCCCGAAAGGGCCGGACTCATGTGAAGGAGGATTTCCTGGAGATTGGAAAAATACCAGGGGGCTTTAGCCGGATTTTCCGTAACATCCGGGTTCGCCCATCCCCGTAACGGGGCATTAAAGAGTACCGAAACAACAAGCAGAAAGAGGGTGGTGCTCAGAACAGCCAGGAGCTCCATCACCATAAGGTGTGGCCAGGAGAACAACGTATCATCCGGTCCCTCCTCTACCATGGGGCTGGTACGCTTTATAAGGGCCATTAATCCGTAGGTCCGGGTAGGATGCTTGGGAAACAGTTGGCTTTGGTCTTCCATACCGGACGGAGAAGCGTGCCTCGGGATGGCTGCTTCCGGCGGCGTATCTAATGTTTCATTCAACGGCGCCGACAGTCCTCCGTCCTTCCTCACTCTCCAAAAATGTACGCCCATCAGAACTATCACAACCAGAGGCAGCAGAAAGATGTGCAGAGCATAAAAACGCTGCAATGCCGGCTGACCCACATCGAAGCCTCCCAGCAGAAAGACCCTGGCCCTGTCGCCCAGTATGGGTGTGTAGGCCGCAATATTCGTGGCGACGGTGATAGCCCAGTATGAAAGCTGGTCATAGGGAAGAAGATAACCTGAGAAGCTGAGTAGAAGGGTAAAAACCCAGAGCAGGACTCCAATCACCCAGTTTGCCTCACGCGGGGTCTTGTAACCGCCGGTGAAAAAAACGCGGCACATGTGCAGGAATACCGCCAGCACCATAAGGTGGGCTCCCCAACGATGCAGGTTTCGCAGCATCATACCAAAAGTGACCGAGGTTTCCAGGGCTTGCATATCCTGATAGGCATGGTCCACCGAGGGCACATACAAAAACATCAGAATGCCCCCGGTGATCGTCAATAAAAAGAAAAGGTAGGCCGAAATGACGCCAAGCCCCCAGGTATAGGTGATTTTTAATGAGTTTTTCTTTACCTTGACCGGGTGGACGTGCAGGAAGAAACTATTGAACATAACCATGGCCCGGTTTTCATCAGTGCTGGGATAGCCGGACCGAAACATGGAACGCCAGAGAGCAGTTTGGCGCAGTCTACCCAGAAGCGAAAGGCCTCTCTGAGGAGCGATTTTCGATGTAAAGCTATCATCAGTGTTCATGCTGTTGTTTCCTCCCATTTGTTAACGAGTTTCTCTTCAAAATAGAATGCCTCCATCGTGATGGCGTTCGTCGGGCAACGTCGGGAGCATAAGCCGCAACGAACGCATTTGGTTTCATCCTTAATCATCGCCGTCCCCCGGCTGACGCGCCTTTTTTGTCCGGACTGCTGGGACGCCTCGGTTTCCGTCCCGCATCTGATGAGAACCACCTCACGCAAATTATCATCACCTTCGATCTCTTCCACGGGGACGAGTTTTAAACATTTGGAAGGACAGATATCCACGCAACCTCCACAGAGGATGCAAAGATCACTATCAAAGACGGTCTGGATGTGACATTTAAGACAACGATGAGCCTGCTCACGGGCCGACTCTGCGTCATAGACCATCTCTACCTCGGAAATACCCGTTCGACGGTCGAGAGAAATATTCGGTGGATTAATACGGCGAGTTTCCCTTTCTTCGGTCTGGGGTAAAAAACTCCGCGGTACCTCTACGAGCCATGCTTTTCGGGTGGTTCTGTTTTTCCCTTTTGTCAGATAATTATCCATAGCCCGGGCAGCCCGATGTCCGTCGGCTACAGCTTCAATAATGGTCCGTGGTCCAAAAACCACGTCGCCTCCGGCGAATATACCTGGCGCTGTAGTCGCCAATGTTTGCGAGTCGGCAACGATTGTGCTCTGCTTCGTTGTTTCAATGTTATCCTCAGGACGAAGAAAAGTAAGGTCGCTCTGCTGCCCTATCGCCATAATAACGGATTCGCACTCTATCACAGACTCAGAGCCTGCTATGGGCACCAGGGCGCGGCTGCCTTTTTCGTCATATACGGACTGTGTCACTACTGTCTCCAGTCCAACGACTCTGCCATTCTGGCCAACAATCCGCAGGGGCGTCATGTTGGTATGCAAAACAATGCCTTCTTCTAAAGCGCCGGTTACCTCTTCTTCCGAAGCGCGCATTTCCTCTTTGGAACCGCGGTATACCATATGCACATCCCTGACACCCAGGCGCAGGGCCCGGCGGGCGGCGTCGACAGCCGTAACCAGAGTTCCCGTCGCTAACTGGTCGTAAACTTCACCCAGTCTGGTAGCCAATCGTGCCGCATCCACGGCCACATCACCACCCCCTACCACGGCAACTTTTTCTCCCAGTTTGATTCGATACCCCAGGTTGACATTGAGCAGAAAATCCACTGCGGCTACGACGCCATCCAGTTGGACTCCTTCAATCTCCATCCCCCGGTCTTTGTGCGCACCTATCGCAACAAAGATAGCCTGAAAACCCTGATTCCGAAGGTCTCCAAGCTGGAAATCCTTCCCCAGCCGCATATTAAGTCTAAGTTCAACGCCGCGATCGAGGATTTCGTTGATCTCTAACGTGAGGAGGTCGCGGGGCAGCCGGTACTCCGGAACACCTAATAAAGCCATGCCGCCGGGGTGCGGAGCAGCTTCAAAAATAGTAGGTTTATAGCCTAAAATGGCCAGGTCATGGGCAGCGGTTAATCCGGCGGGGCCCGCTCCAATGACGGCAACCGGGATCCCGGTGAAACTTTTGCCGGCCGCACCTTCAGTCTTGTCACGTTTTAGCTGGCTGAAGCTTTCGATAGTACTGGTATTCAGAGGCGCTTCCTCGGGTAAGAGGGCCGTACCTATCTCAAGGCTTTTCCACCGGGCGGAAGGAATATGACTCTTGGCTTCCACCCCAAAACGTTCACATAAAAACCGTTTGAGGGCACGGATGGTGACGGGAGAATCAATCTTCCCTCTCCGGCAGGCCTTTTCGCAATGGGCTGCGCATACCCGGCCGCAGGTCGAGGCCAAGGGATTGGGCTCTCTACCCCTTATATAGCCGCCGATAAAGTCCTCCTCAACGACGGCATTGACATATCCCCTGGCGTCAGTGCGGACGGGACAAGCAGTCTGGCAGGGAATTTGCTTTTGATAATATTCGAAATCAACGAGCTCTACTCGGTATTTGTCGCTTATTTTAGTCATCAGTTTTAACCGGTTCTTTCTTCATATTGAAGATGACATCCGTACGATGTATAGGAAAGAATGAGTTGTGAGTCAAGACATATTTCCCCGCCCTGGTGTTGCTATTCACTTGCCCGCATGAAAGACTAATTCTCCTGATACAGGATCAGTATATTTTGCAAGACAGCGCGGGTGAGCTTTTTACGCAAACTGATTATATATTCAATAGAATTTTTATCTTACTTTCTCGGTTAAAATGTGAAGAACAGTTCACACATCATTAGTACACACCGTACTCTTTGGTGGTGTCTACCCAGACTTTGACCAGATCCGTATTGCAGCCTTCCATCTCGCCTATGCCAGTGGTCATGATAAAGCCGCCACCCTTGCCCACCTCACGGCACAGCTTGATGGTGAACTCGCGCACCTCGTCGGCAGTACCGGCTTGCAGCATCGAGTTACGCATGCCGCCGGCAATGCACATTGTACCGCCCAGGACCTCTTTGACCTTGAAAATATCGCTGAACTGGAACAGGCCAGTGGTCCTGCCCACGGGCAATTCAGCCAGGTACTTGAGCCTCTGATCCCACACGCCCTCGTAAAAGACAAAGGGCATGATGCCGTTTTCCACCAGGGCCGTCTGCATTGCTTTGAGCTGCGGCCAGTAAAATTTTTCAAACTGCGCCAGCGACATGAACCCATCCGAACCGCGGTGCAGCGGGATAAAGCATGTCTTGAGGCCAGTTGCACGGCTAAAGGCAATGGCGTGCTCGAGTTGGAAGCGCAGGACCTTTTCCTGGGCTGCCAGCAATTTATCCGGCCGGCGATGGATGTCCAGCATGATGCCGCGCATGCCGCGCAGCGTGTCGGACATGAAATCGAATGGGGCTTCCACAATCGAGCCTTTAAAAGTGGGCGACGCAAAGCCGAGTGCGGCCAGGCGCTGCGCCGAGTTCATGGCGCACGCATCGGCTGCTGCCTGGGCTTCGGCGGCTCGCCCGAGTGCCTGTAAAGCCTTGGCCACCGGCGGCGCTGTGAGTATCCCCAGGTTCCGCAACGCGTATGGGCCGAATCCTCCGATGCCCAGCGGCGGGAGCAGCGCCAGACCCTCAAGTTCGGAAAAGACGCGCGGCCAGTACTTGCGAATCGTCCAATCCGCCGGGTCCTCAAGAAAGGCGTCATAGTCCTCAGGCTTCATGTATTCGCCTTCTACAAACTGGAAGGAGCCATTTGGATCCAGCCCATGACCGGGGAATCTGGTCATCCTGTCGCCCACGGCCAGACTCACGCTGAGGTAATTGAACAGGCCCATGACGCTATCGGGTTGAAAGTACAGCGCCGCCTTTTCAAGCAGTTCTTGTTCCTTCTCGCCGTTTTCGTGCTGCTCCTGACGGGTGATGCCGCCCATCTCCGCCAGCAGGTAGCCAAATCCCAGTTGGATCGGGATTCGGTCGGGCTGCTTGAGTTGCATCGCCTCCTGCATACGTTTGGTTCGCTCGGCGAAGAGTTGTTGTGGCGTCTTGCCGACATCGGGGTCTGTATATGATGTGGTCATTTTACTTTCCTCCTGCAGTCCACTGCTTGGCCAGATTGACGGCCACCATTGCGTCCTTCCCAAAAGCATCCGCTCCAGCATAGGCGCATATTTGCTCGTCCACTGCCCCACCTCCGATCATGATCTTGACCTTGCCTCGCTGTCCGGCGGCCTTGATCATGTCCACTGTTTCCTTCATGGACGAATAGGACAATGTCAGGAATCCTGACAGTGCGACGATAGGCGGCTGCAATTGCTTGATCTGCTCCACAAATTGCGCCGGCGGCACGTCCACTCCCAGGTCAGTGACCTGGAAGCCGTTCACATCCAGCATAAAATTCACAATGTCCTTGCCGATATCGTGGATATCACCCTTTACCGTGCCTAACAGCACCCTGGCCCCTTGCTTGGCTGGGCCGGTTTGCTGCAGGTGCGGCTTGACCGTGGCCGAGAGAGACTTTAAAATCTCGCCAGCCAGGATCAGTTCAGGGACAAAATATTCGCCCGCCTCAAAGCTCTGCCCCACAACCGTCATTGCTTCGCGGCAGGCATCCAGGATTGCCAACGGATCGGCGCCGGACTTCAGCAACTCCTGGGTGATTTTCAGTGCGTCGTCCTCGCGCATGTCTGTAACGGCTTCGATCAATGCTTTCGACATAATGTGCTCCTTTCAACTCTGTGAAACGGTATAAGTTTAGGACATGGTAATCTTTTAGAGAAAGACGGCAATGCATCAGTAATTCCAGATGCGGAAAAAACTTTAGTCTAATCCGCACTACTTTTCTCCAATCCTCTAAGTATATTTTCTGGGGTTATTGGTAACTCCTTTATCCTAACCCCAACTGCATTATAAATAGCATTAGCTATAGCAGGAGCTGTAGGATCAGATGTTCCCTCTGTTCCACCCTTTGCCCCAAAAGGGGCATTTGGTTCATCTGTTTGTACCAATATAGATCTCGTATCCACCATCTCCATTGAGGTTGGTACTTTGTAATATAAAAATGAGGTGGTAAAAGTTTGCCCTTTATCCCTTTCTAATACCTCTGATAATGCATATCCAAGCCCCATTGAAACCCCTCCTTCAATCTGTCCCTCAACTATGACAGGATTGATAACCACTCCACAATCAAATGCAGATATAATCTTATTAACCTTTACATAACCTGTTTCTAAATCTACATTAAGGTGAGCAATATTTGTATTAAAGCTATAAGCTGGAGAAATATTCCCTTTCCCAGCTTCATTTGGAAACTCTGTACCGGGATCATAGGAGGCTTTCCCTAAAATAATACCATTTTTCTTTATCTTGGCAAGTTTAGAAATATCTAAGAATGAAACCGATTTATTGGGGCTTCCTTTAACATAGATCATTCCATTCTTTGCTTCTAACTCATCTATATTTGCTTCAAGACGATCTGCTGCAAGCTCAAATACCTGCTTTTTAACCTCAGTTGCAGCAAGTTTAACAGCTGTTCCAGCGAATGTAGTTCCTCTACTTGAAGATGTCCCCATATCCATAGGGGTTAAATCTGTATCTGCTGCTATTATATTGATATTCTCAACACCTATTCCAAGCTCTTCAGCAGCTATCTGAACAAGTGCCGTATTCATTCCCTCTCCAATATCTGAGCCACCTGTAAAGATATCAACCTTGCCATCTTCTCTAACCTTTATTATTGATTCAGACACATAGGGTTCATATATATATGTTTTTGCACCCGATGGCACGCCCGCTCCACTAATTCCTATACCTGAATCTTTTTCTTTTTTATCCCATTCTATAACTTCTTTAGATTTAACGATACACTCAGAAAAACCTGATGTTGTAACCCTCATCTCACTCAGTGTTATATCCCTAGACTGAACAGCATTCTTAATTCTTATATCTAAAGTATCCATACCTAATTTTTCAGCTATCATATCCAATTGAGACTCAAAGGCAAAACGCATCTGTGGATTTCCATAACCCCTGACTGATCCAGCTACTGGGTTATTTGTATATACTAAATATCCATCATACTTTATATTTGTAATTCTATAAGGCAATGTAATCCCAAATGCACAATTAACCTGCATAACACTCGGCCCAAGGGCATTATATGCACCGCTATCAGCAATAACCATACATTCAACAGCAGCAATGGTACCATCCTTTTTAACACCTGTTTTCAATCTAATATCCATGGGATGCCTTGTTCTTGTAGCAATAAACACCTCTTCCCTTGAATATGTTATCTTAACAGGCTTTGCAGTCTTCTTTGAAAGAAGAGAAGCACATATATCAAGAGATAACAGTTCAACCTTACCCCCAAAACCACCACCTAAGAATGGCTTTATAACTCTTATATTACCTTCATCCATACCCAAGGCCCTGGCTAACTGCTTTTTATTTGGAAATGGATTCTGTGTAGATGACCATACAGTTAGTTTCCCTGATGAATCGAAATTTGCTAAAACAGAATGAGGCTCTAAAGCACAGTGCGTTATCCCCTGGGTTTTAAATACATCCTCAAATATATAGTCCGATTCCCTGAATCCCTTTTCTACATCTCCAAAGTGGCGTAAAAGTTTAAATCCTATATTTCTCTCCGCATGGTCATGAATCCTTGGGGCATCCTCTTTCATCGCCTCTTCAGGATCAAAAACAGCAGGTAATATCTCATAATCAATACTAATTAACTCTAAAGCTTCCTCTGCAGTCTCCTCATCTATTGCAGCAACAGCTAATATATCATCACCTATATATCTAACCTTATCAACAGCTAATGGATATTCATCCAAAAGCTCGGGCCTCATATCCTGCCATCTTCCATACATATTTTTAGGTGTATCTTCAGATGTTATTATCCCCTTTACCCCCTTAAGCTCTTTAGCCTTTGATATATCTATATTTTTAATACTTGCATATGGATATGGAGATCTCAATATTTTTCCATAGAGCATACCAGTAAAAGATAAATCATCTGCATATTTTGCCTCTCCTTTAACCTTAGCAACGCTATCAACTTTTGGTATAGACTTGCCTATTACAGAAAAGTTTTTCATTCTTTTATCTCCTTTAACCACCGATTTTCGCAGAGTTTTAAACGCCATTCTGGATAAGAATATAATGCATCAGTCATACGCAGGTAGTAATTTTTTGGTTGGACATTTTTTTGGATGCCGCTTCTATGGATTCGATGATCTTTATGTAACCGGTGCAGCGACAGAGATTACCCGCTATTCCCAACTTTATTTCATCCTCTGAAGGCATTGGGTTTTTGTCCAGAAGTGCCTTGGCTGAAAGAATCATTCCGGGAGTACAAAACCCGCATTGCAACCCTCCATGCTCTACGAAAGCTTCCTGGATAGGATGCAGCGCCTCACCGCAGGCCAACCCCTCGATGGTAATAATCTCCTTTCCTTGAGCTTCTATGGCCAGGGTTAAGCAGGAGGTCACGGACTTCCCGTTAATCAGCACCGTGCAGGCGCCACAGTCGCCTTCATCACAGCCTTTCTTGGTCCCCGTGAGGTCCAATTCATCCCGCAACACTTCCAACAAGGTCCTCCAATGTTCGACGGCCACTTCATATATGTCTCCGTTGACATGCAACTTGATAATTTGTTTCATTTTGTTCTCCTTCTACCGGCAGTCCTTCCCGGCCGCTTCCCATGCCTGGCTAATTACTCTTTTGGTCAAGACTCCCACCATCTTCCGCTTATAGTCTGCGGTAGTTATATTGCGAGGTTTCGATGCCGCCATGGTTGCCTTCGCGACCTTCTCCAGGATATCCTCTCTCAATCCCAATCCTCTGATAAGCTCCTCCGCCTCTTTAACCCGCAAAGGGGTGGGCGCCACCGCCCCGAGTGCGATCCGTATATCCTGACAGATCCCGTTACCATCCAAGGTGACTAAGCAGGCAACTCCCACCGTTGCCAGCTCCACCGCGCGGCGCAGAGAAAGCTTCCAATAGGCACCCCCGCTTCTGGCAGGCGCGTTCGGTACCTGTATTTCCGACAGTACCTCCCCCTCCCCAAGGATCGTTTTGTAGGGTCCGGTAAAAAAATCCTCCAGTCGCACTATTCTACTCGACCCATTTGCATCGTTCAGTTTTACTGTCGCGCCCATAGCAATCAAGGTTGGAGCCGTATCTGCCGCCGGTGCTGCATTACATAAATTCCCGGCTATGGTCGCGATATTACGCACCTGCACCGATGCCATCTTCAGGATGGTTTCGGACAACATAGGAAATTCATTTAAAACCACCGGTGATTCGGCGACTTGATTCAAGGTGGCTAACCCGCCAATCCGAAGCCCGGATTTTTTGTCATGCTCCACATAATCCAAACCGCTGATAGAGCGGAGGCCGATAACATACTGCGGTGTCAAGTCCCTGTTCTTCATTTGGGGCAGGACATCCGTTCCCCCTGACATCACTTGCACCCGGCCCTTGTGCTTCAGAAGCAGCGAACAGGCCTCCTGCAATGTTTTCGGCGCAAGATACTCAAACTTAGGTAATGTCATACCGTTACCTCCAAGCTCTCTTTGTATTGACCCGCTAACGTTCCAACCGTGCAACCATTCCGAGGGGGGTTAAATTTATCAAGGTAACTGTTTACAGGTATCTATTTAAGGTTGTAAGTCATTCCTTCCTTGGCCTGCAGCTTTCCACAATGTCCATCGGTTTTATGGGTAAGCGTCTGGACACGAACCCGGTGGCATGATAAACGGCGTTAGCTACTGCTCCGGCTGTAGGCAGGGTCAGCCCTTCTCCAGCCTCTTTCGCGCCAAAGGGGCCTTCCGGCTCATCTGTTTCCACCATGATGGACTCCATTGACGGCATGTCGGCCGCGCTGAGCATTTTGTATTTCCGGAAGGTAGGGTTGAGTACCCGTCCATTTTCAAATTTCAAGTCTTCCGTATAAGCCCATCCCAGAGACATATGGGCTGATCCCTGCAATTGTCCTTCCGCCAGGGCGGGGTTGATTGTGGTGCCGCCATCGTGGGCTGTGGTCAGTTTCTGATATCTTATGATGCCCGTCTCCTTGTCCACTTCCAGCTCCACCGCCTGCGCTCCAAAACTCCAGGCCGATGAAACAAGCCCCTTGCCCCGCGACGGAGTATAGGCCCCCCTGGCCATAATCGGCATCCCGCCTTTTGCTTTCTGTGCAGCCGTGACGACCTCCTTGAAGGCCATGCCCTTCTCCGGATTGCCTTTAATATAGATGCGATTCTCTCTCGCCTCCAGATCATCCTTGTTGGCCTCTAATATTTCCGCCGCAATCTCAAATAGCTGACGTTTGGCGTCGGCGCCGGCCATCTTAATGGCATTTCCTGTTTGGAGGGTCTGCCGGCTTGCCCAGGCGCCAAGATCGGATGAAGACGTTTCCGTGTCCCCGGAGAGGATTCGCACATCTTCCAGTTCAATGCCAAGTTCTTCCGCCAGGATCTGTGAAAGAACGGTGTTGGAACCTTGACCGAGATCGACCGAACGGGAGTAGAGGTTCACGGTGCCGTCCTCATTGAGTTTAATGAGAGCCTCGGAAAAGGGGAGCTTCGTATCGAACCAGTTAAAAATACCGCCGCTTACAAATCCATAGCAGGCCATGCCAATACCGCATCCTTCAGGCATTTCCTTTCTTTTTCTTTTCCAGTCCGTTGCTTCTGCCAGCTTTTCAATGCACTCCGAAAGCCCGCAGGTAAGTATCTCGGGGGCGATTCCGGGTACTCCGTCACCTGGCTGCATGGCGTTCTTCAGCCTTAATTCGAGGGGGTCAATTCCTATCTCCTTAGCGATCAGGTCCAACTGCATTTCACTGGCAAAATTCGGTTGTGGTCCGCCGTGGCCGCGCATGGCGCCGGCTGGCATATTGTTTGTATAAACCAACTGGCCCAAATAGCGATAATTAGGAATCCGGTAGGGCAGCAGACCGAACATGCCCGAAAGCATGGTCGTCGTGGGCATCTGGCTGTTGTAGGCCCCTCCCTCCAGTATGATGTTGCTTTCCCTGGCCAGGATCATGCCGTCCTTTGTTACCCCGGTCTTCATGATGATCGTTTCCGGCACGCGTCTTTTAGTTACGGTGAATTCCTCTCTCCTCGTGTATTCCACCTTCACGGGTTTGCGGGTATGCTTGGCGAGAAGAGCCGCACAGAATTCATTGGCAAAAAAGTCCAACTTATTGCCGAACCCGCCCCCCACATGCACCTTGATCACCCGCACGTCATTTTCACGGAGACCGAGAGTACAGGCCAGTTGTACCTGTGTAAAATATGCACTCTGGGTGGAGTCCCAAAGGGTTAATTTACCTGATGCATCAAACTCCGCCACGCAGACGTGCGGTTCCATGCAGCAGTGCTGGGCTGATTGGGTTACGAAGCGATCCTCGCGCACGTAATCGCATTGCTGGAAGGCCAGCTCCACATTCCCAATGTTGATTTTACGGACGGCGCTGATGTTATTCGGGGCCCGTTCGTGAATCGCCGGAGCGCCTTCCCGCATCGCATCTTCAGCGGTAAATACCGCCGGCAGTGGTTCGTATTCCACCTGGATCAAATCGAGCGCTTCCAGAGCCGTATCCTCGTCAATCGCCGCCACCGCCGCCACATGGTCTCCGATAAAGCGGACTTTATCCGTAACCAGACCCTGTTCATCGAGTAGCTCAGGGCGCACCCGCCAAAAGCCATATTTAACGCCCAGCGTATCCTTTCCGGTCAATACGGCCTTGACACCAGGCAGCTTGCCGGCTTTCGTGGCATCGATATATATAATCCTGGCATGGGCATGGGGGCTGCGTAGAATTTTCCCGATCAGCAGGCCCGGCCTCTTGAGATCTCCGGCGTAAAGGGCCTCGCCTCTTACCTTGGCCGGACTATCTATGTTGGGGTATGATTTGCCTATCACTGAATAAGGCGGCACCTGCAACCTCCTTCTGATTTATTGATTATATTGATTGAATTGATTGACAAGGCATTGCTTTTTGACGGTATGAGTATAGGACATGGCGATCTTTTATGTCAAGAGGAAAAAGAAGTGTGCCTTTCTTTATTCTTGACAGTTCCCTGAGAAATAATCTATTAAAATCACCTATGAAACCGATAAAAACCATCGGGAAACTCAAATCTGGAGCCGAGACCGCGATCGTTGCCCCCGGCGATTCGCTTACCCAGGGCCGGATGGTCCGAAAGGGGTGCATCGATTTTCTGGAAAAGATGCTCCGGGAAACGTTCCCCGAAAGAAGGCTCCATCTCATTAATTATGGCGGATTGCTTTTCCTGTTCGTCATTTCTATCTTCATAACCTCTTGTCTGAGCTGGTTTCTGGAAAAACCATCAATCATTGTACGTGAGATTATCATCAGTCCCCGCTCTCTTGTGGAAATGAACCTCATTCTCGGAATCGAGGTGCAAAACCTGAACCGTTTTGATTTAACGCTCACGTCCTTCGAATACACCTTCTATCTCAACAACGAGGAAGCCGGAAGCGGCCGTATTGAAAAGGAAATCCTGATTCCCGCATCGTCGACAACAGGCGTTCAGGTTCCTGTCGCCGCAACATTCAAAAATCTGGGAGGAAGTCTGAAGACCATCATCACCGGTGATGACCTGCCTTACAAGATAGAGGGAACTGCCGGCATTAAAACGGCCTTCGGGAGTTTGAGCTTCCCGTTGTCGAAAGAGGGACTTATCAATTTGAAAGATCGACTTATCAAACACAGGATAACAAATTAAACGGATTTAGAAAAAAATTTAAATATATTCGAGATATCTCCGATATTTTCTAATGCTTGAATATCTGCCATAACTTTTTGCGCCTGATCGTCATTTAAAAGCATACTGGAATTTCTTTTAAATTTATTTACGATATCATCATCTGTCATTTCATATTTCGGCGAAATACCTGCCTCAGAATAAGTCTTTTTGTTTGCTCCGTTACCCGTCACAACTTCAACTTCCGGTCTAATACCGGCATTATCATCAAGATCGGTAATCAGCCTGACTTTTTTCATGAACTCATGAATGCGCCGATCTCCAAGTGTTTCTTCCGACTGCCATGCAGGACCTGTTTCTATCCTGTGTGCTGCAACCGAGAAAACAAAAGGCACGCTGAATTGTGCTTGTGTGTGGGTCTTCACATCTGTAGTTTTCCACAAAGGCAAGTCGGCCAGGCTGTTCAGTTTTACCGTAATTTCCGCAATATATTCGGGCAAGATATCATTCGCTGTAATAATATCCTCCATATGACAAAGGGTGTTTTGCATCACACCGCAACAAGGGTATCTCTTATAAAAAAGCCTTTCAGGAAATACCCATTTATTTCCTAATCCCTGCGTGACATATCCGGGGTTCCATTCGTCGCAACCGAAAGCCCTCCAGAAACCATGATCGCCATCCAACACCTCGACATCTCCTGTAAAGCCCAAATCGGCAGATATCACAGCGAGTATCTCTGCCAAAGACAAAAATCCCGACGACATATATTTTGAAGCCGAAACAGGCACAGTGGTTGCAAATTTGCCAGCCATAGGAACCGGAGCGTTATAACCTGCTATACCCATTGCATGAGCTATCCTGTAAACATCAAGTCCAAAAAGCCTGCCTGCGGCAGCCACTCCGCCGAAGGTACACAGGCCATATCCGGGTGTAGGCAGAGACATTGCGATTCCTCTTTCGACAAGCTCCACAGAGAATCTGCGCCCAAAGACCATAGCCGAAGCTATCCTTGTAGCAACCTCATGAGCAATTGCCGCAGCGACAATCAATTCCCTTCCGGATGCTTTTTTCATCTCTCCTATTGCCAGAGGCGCGGCAAGAACATAGGGCGTGGCATGGGCAGGCGGAGAGAGCAATGGCTCATAATCAAGAGCATTCATCAACTCACCTATGGCATACGCCGACGAGGCTGCACCCACTTTATCACTCGTACCCCAAAGGCCACTTTCCGCCTTTCCTCCGAGTACACGCGCCAAACGTATTGCAATCTCGCCTTTTTGGGATTTTATCCCACCTATCGCACAGCCAATGGAATCAAGCAGGAGTTTCTTGGTTTCAAGAACCACAAAAGGGGGTAAATTTTTGTATTGTATTTCGGCCGCAAAGCGAGCGATTTCTGCTGTTACACTCATATTCCGTAAATTATGATCTCCGCTGCCATATTAAACTTCCTTTTTAAAAGTCTCCGATGAGTTTTTGCAAGCCCGCCGTCACGTCTTTTCCCAGGTGAAAACGGATTACCCTCCGGCCGGCGCTGGAAAGGGCCTGCCTGTCGCCTAAAGCCTGCGCCGCCTTGAGAACTCCGAAAGTTACCGACGAGCCGGGCTTTCCCATTTCATCGGGTATGGCCGCATCGCGGGCGTCATCGGCGGTAATCTGGATAAAGAGACCCCGGCCGCCGTCGCCTTTGTGCAGTTGGCCGGTGGAATGCAGGTAGCGGGGACCGTAACCCGAGGTAGTGGCAATCTTAAATTTATTTCCAACCTTGCGGCGGATTTCGGACAGGGCATCGTTGACAGAAACCGTGGGCTGGACGTACGCCTGGATGGCCACATAGTCGCCCGCCTCCGCCTGTCTGAGAAAGAGCTCCAGAGCATCCCGGATGGCTGCGGCCTTCACATCTCCGTAAACGGCGATGCCTTCTCCTTGCAATATCGGCGTTTCCTCCTGCAGAACGCCCTCATCTTTGTATCTGGCAATCAAATCCCTGGCCAATTTTTTGGCTGCTTCCACATCGGGCTGATTGAAAGGGTTGATCCCGAGGCGCGAACCGGCGACCGCCGTGGCCATCTCCCAGAGAAAGCACTGAGCGCCCAGATCGTACAGGTCGGGTACTTCCAGGGTTACAACAGGATGGCCGCTCTTTTCCAGCTCAATACGCAGTTTATCACTTTCCTCATCCCCCTTGAGAAGAAGGAAGACAAATAACCTGTCGTCTGCGTAATCCGCGGCCTCTCGCAAAGGTTCGCCCACTACAGGCAGGATGCCCTTGCCTTCTTTCCCGGTGCTCTCGGCGATAAGTTGCTCCAACCATATGCCAAAACCGGCAAGACGCGGCGAGATTACAAAGGTCAGTTTATCCCTGCCCATCTTTGCCAATTCTCCCATCGCCGTCCCTAAAAAAGCGCCGCTAATCCCCTCTCCTCCGGCATCCTCAGTTTTCGAGAGTTCAACCGCCCGTGCCAGTAATTTTCCTGTATCCATACCGAGCAAGACAGCCGGTACGAAACCGAAATAAGACAGAGCGGAGTAGCGTCCGCCGATAGAGGGATCATTGAGAAAGGCGGCGCGGAAATTATTATAAGAAGCCAGTTTCTCCAGGTCGCTTCCCGGGTCTGTAATCGCGATAAAATGCCGTCCCGCCTGTTCCTCCCCCAGGGTATCCACAGTAAGATTGTAAAAATATTTCATAAAGGAAAAAGTTTCTACCGTGCCGCCCGATTTTGTGGATACGAGGAAAAGTGTCTTAGAGAGGTCAAGTATGGCGGCGTAATGAAGGACGGCGCCCGGATCAGTGCTGTCTAAAACATACAGGTCAAGGTAACCTTCCCTGACGCCGAAGGTATTGCGAAAAACTTCTGCCGTCAGGCTGGAACCCCCCATGCCGAGCAGCAGTGCATATCGATAGCCCTCTGCTCTGAGGGCATCCACAAGTGTATTTACACCGGCGATTTTCCTCTCCATATCAGCAGGATTAAGCCAGCCCAAGCGATCCGTGATCTCTGCCGGAGATTCTTTCCAGACCCTGTAATCATGCGCCCGGATACGGGACATGATCCTGCCATCCCGCAGCTCTCTAAAAGCCCCGTTTATTGCTTTCCTATACCCTCCCATATTTGCCGATCCCTGCCGGATAGTCATGGGCTAACCCTCTCCTGATTTTCGGAGTCCGCAGAATCATCTTCTCCGGGCAAGGCGCTATCAAGAAAGCATTCAAGGATTGCCGTCTTGGAAGCCGGATTTGCCGGACGGCCTGTCGTCCTCTCCACTTTAGTAAATACGATTCCCTCCGGCACGGGGAATACCTCCACAGGCTTCCCCTGCAGGGCCTTTTCCATGAAATACAGCCAGATCGGCGCCGCGGCCCGGCCGCCAACTTCCTGTTTACCGAGGGTTTTCTCCTTGTCAAAGCCAACCCAGACCCCTGCCACGGTGGAAGGGGTAAAACCTATAAACCAGGCGTCCCTCATCTCGTCCGTAGTGCCGGTTTTACCTGCCGCCGGCCTGCCGATGCTTTTGACCGCTCTGCCCGTTCCGCTTTCCACCACATCCTGCATGATATAGGTAGTCATGAAAGCAATACGCGGGTCAATTACCTGTTCGCTTACCGTGTGATTCTCTTCAAAGACATGGCCTGTACGATCCACGATCATCCTGATGAAAAATGGTTCCACCCTCCTTCCCTGATTTGGCAGCACCGCATAGGCCCGCACCATTTCCTGAAGGGTAACCCCCGAAGTGCCCAGGGCTAAAGAAAGATTTTTCGCCAGAGGAGAGGAAATGCCCATGTTGGAAGCGTAGGCAGCGGCATAATCAACCCCGATATTCTGAAGCAATTTGATGGTTACAATGTTCCGGGAATACACGAGGGCGTTCCTCAGGGTGGTCGGCCCGCGGAATTCTTCGTCAAAATTCTGAGGTCTCCATACATTGCCTGCAGCGTCTTGAAAAACGAGAGGGGCATCCACAACCACCGTAGCCGGCGTCATTCCCTTGTCAAAAGCCGCCGTATAAATCAGGGGCTTGAATGCCGAACCGGGCTGCCTTTTTGATTGGGTGGCGCGATTGAATTCACTCTTGACGAAATTCCTTCCTCCCACCATGGCTTTAATGGCGCCCGTGGGGACATCCATAGCAAGAAGGGCGCCCTGCGCCAATCCCTTCGCATATCCCTGCCTTTCCTCCAACTCCGTCAATCCCGTTTCCACCGCTTCCCGCGCCGCTTTCTGCATCGTAATATTCAGTGTAGTATAAATTTCGAGGCCCTCTTTGTAGAGGACGTCGCTGCCATATTTTTCCAGGACGTAGCGACGGACGTTTTCCACGAAATAGGGGGCGACTTTTTCCTTCGGCTTGATGGAGCGCAGGTGCAACGGCGCTTTGAGGGCGCTTCCCATTTCCCTGGGGGTGATGTAGCCGTCTTCCATCATCCTCTCTAGGACATAGGCCTGTCTCTGTTTTGCCCTGTCCAAATGGAGAAAAGGAGAGTAATTATTAGGCGCTTTCGGAAGACTGGCAAGAATTGCCGCCTCGGGAAGGTTGAGATACCTGGCGCTCTTCCCGAAATAAGCCTGGGCTGCCGCCTCAATGCCGTAAGTGCCATGACCGAGATAAATATAATTCAGGTAAAGGTTCAGAATTTCGTCTTTGGTAAGATATTTATCGATCTTGTAGGCAAGGATGGCTTCTTTTACCTTTCTTAAGTAACTTCGTTCCGATGACAGGTAAAGGGATTTGGCCACCTGCTGGGTAATCGTGCTTCCACCCTGAACAATATGTCCCGCTTCCAGATTTTTATAAAAGGCACGGGTTATGCTTTGCCAGTCCAATCCCTGGTGCTGAAAAAACCTTGCGTCTTCCGCGGCGACAAAGGCCTGAATGGCTATCTTGGGAACCTCGGAGACCTTGATTAATTTTCTGTCTTCGGCAAAAAACTCGTCAATCAGCTCATTATTATCGGCGTAGACCCGGCTTGAAATGCTGGGACGATAGTCTTTCAGAACAACAATGCTCGGTATTTCTTTCAGTAAGATATAATAAAAAAAACTACTTCCCACCAAGGTCAGGATAACGGCAAAAAACAGGGCAACAAAAAGCGCCTTGATGGCCAGAGAATGTTTCCGCGGTCTTTTTTGGGCAGTAGCAATACTTAGTTTTTTCATACTTTCTTTTCTTTTTTATCTTCGTCGCCGTCATTATCGGCCGGTGAAGGTTTTCTTTCGGCGATTCTTGCCACAATGATCCCGACCTCGTAAAGCAGCATCAGGGGCAGGGCCATCAGGAACTGATTAAAGGGATCCGGGGTTGGCGTCAGGACAGCGGCAACAATGAATATCATCAGGATCGCATAGCGCCGCTGTTTAGACAACAGCCGTGAATTTACGATACCGATTTTCGTCATAAAAAAAAGAAAAACGGGCAATTGAAATGATATGCCGAAACCGAGGAGGAATTTCAGGGACAAGGACAGGTATTCCTTAAAAGAAAACATCGGCTTGAGAAAATCGGAAGAAAAAGACACGAAAAACTTGAACGCCGGCGGCAGCACTATAAAATACCCGAACAGCACGCCCCCCGCAAACAGGGTGGTGGAAGAAAATACAAAGGGCAGGACATATTTTTTTTCCCGTGAATAAAGCCCCGGCGATACGAATTTCCAGATTTGATAAAGTATGTACGGGCTCGTAAGGAACAGGGAAGCGAAGAAAGCGATCTCCATGTATATGAAAAAAGCCTCGGGCATACCCGTATATATCATGAAGCTGTTGGGGGGAAGCACGCTGGAGAGAGGCTTGGTTATCACTTTAAATAACCGTTCCTTAAAGGTGTAACTGACCACAAAACCTATCCCTACCGCAGCGATGATCCGGATAAGTCTGAACCTTAATTCCTCAAGGTGGGCGGTAAAGGGCATCTTTTCATCATTAGCGTCATCAGGATTATCCATAACTTAAAAGGTCCTTGAAGAGGTTGTTCCTGTAAGTGGTTTTTTGCGGTTGTGCTCAAGAAGCAGCATTTTGGGGAGGCACTTCTTTTCCCCCTTCCGTAACCGGTGAAGAAGGGCTGTGATGGAACGATTCTTTGATAGCTACATCCTCTTTTATTTCATCCATGTGCAGGGTTTCTTTGAGCGTTTCCGTGGCGCCGTCCGTTGCCTTGCGGAATTCGGACAACCCTTTCCCAAAGGATTTGGCAAGATCGGGCAGTCTCTTCGGTCCTACGACAAGTAGGGCGATTATCGCAATTACGATCAGTTCCGGCATGCCTATGCCAAACATCTTTTCTACCTTTCCGGTGCAATGGCCTCCAGTATATATGGGGTTTAGGACCCTTGTCAACGGTTTTGATGGGACCTAAAATGACTGTATTCTAACCCTCCTACAGCCCTATCTTTCACTCGAAAATGCACCTTTAAATTATTGTATTCATTACCTGTCGCAAAAATTCCTAATGGTTCACAGGTGGCCGGATAGATTGTAAAAATTTCACTCGCGTGCTCGTGGCAACATTGCTTTGTTCTTAAATCCAG
>DATESZ010000191.1:0-15278 GCA_035283845.1 Syntrophales bacterium
TGAGCGCTTCTGGGCCTTTTGCCGGTCATGTGACCCGACCATCGGATCACCAAGAACCTAAGAAGATCGCCTTCCTTCAGTGCGTCGGCTCCCGCAACAAAGACAAGGACTATTGCAGCTCTGTATGCTGCATGTATGCCATAAAGGAAGCGGTGATTGCTAAGGAACATCTTCCGGATGTTTCTCCCGCCATCTTCTACATGGACATCCGGGCGCAGGGAAAGGACTTTGATCTTTATTACGAAAGGGCCAGGAAAGATTACGGCATCCGTTTTGTCCGTTCGCAGCTTTCCCGCATTGCCGAGAAGCCAAAGACCGGAAACTTGCTCATTACTTATGTAGATGACAAGCATAAGGTGCAGGAAGAGGAGTTCGATCTGATAGTCCTCTCCGTGGGCATGAGACCTGCTCCTAAGGCTTTGGAACTTGCCGGAAAGATTGGCGTTTCCGTAGATGGAAATGGTTTTTGCCTTGCAGACGAATTCTCCCCCTTAAGCACATCGAGAGATGGCGTTTTTGCCTGCGGTGCCTTTACGAGTCCCAAGGATATTCCGGAGACCGTCGTTCAGGCCAGCGCTGCTGCCGAGGCCGCTTCGGCCTTCCTGACGGAGGTGCGGGGGACGCTGGCGCGAAAAAAAGAATACCCGCCGGAACGCGACGTTAAGGGGCAGGAACCGAGGATCGGGGTTTTCGTATGCCACTGCGGGATCAACATCGGAGGAATCGTAAATGTCCCTGAAGTGAAGGAATATGCCCGGACGCTTCCCCATGTTGTTTATGTGGATGAAAACCTTTACACCTGCTCGCAGGATACCCAGGAGAAGATCAAAAAGGCTATTGATGAGCATAATCTCAATCGCGTGGTCGTGGCTTCCTGTTCGCCGCGCACCCATGAGCCGCTTTTCCGGGAGACGATCCGCGAGGTGGGATTGAATAAATACCTCTTCGAGATGGCCAATATCCGCGATCAATGTTCCTGGGTACATATGCTATTTCCCGTAGAAGCCACACAGAAGGCAAAGGAATTGCTGAGAATGGTGGTGGCAAGGGCCTGTCTTCTCGAATCCCTCGATGAACCGGTCACGGAGATAAAGAGAAAGGCACTTGTGATCGGTGGGGGCCTGGCCGGGATGCAGGCCGCCCTGAGCCTCGTGCGTCAGGGATTTGCCTGCGCCCTTGTGGAAAGGGAGGCCGAACTGGGAGGGAACCTCCGGCATATCCATTTTACCCTCGAGGGTAAGGACGTAAAGGCATTGCTAAATAGCCTCATTCTTGCGGTTATGTCCACACCGCAGATCACTGTTTTTACGGGAGCAGCGATAAAAAGCATTGACGGCTACCTCGGTAACTTCCGGACGGTGCTGAATACTGCTGATCGTGAGCATGAATATGAGCACGGGGTGGTGATTGTCGCTGTAGGCGCCAAGGAAAGCCGGCCGGCCGAGTATCTCTATGGACAGGACGAGAGAGTGTTGACGCAGAGCGAGTTCGAAGAATTGTTAACCGCTCAGCCTGCGGAAATGAAAAAATACCGCCGGGTGGTGATGATCCAGTGCGTAGGTTCCCGTGTTCCCGAGCGTCCGAATTGCAGTCGCGTCTGCTGCTCCGTTGCGGTCAAAAATGCCCTGAAATTGAAAGATATCGCTCCATTGTCGGAAGTCGCGGTTCTTTACCGGGATATGCGCACCTATGGTTTCCAGGAACAATACTATAGCCTCGCCAGGAAAAAGGGTGTCATCTTTGTTCCCTATGACTTAGAAGCAAAACCGGAGCTTAAGTTGAATAACGGAAACCTCGAACTTACGGTTAAAGACCGGATGCTGGAAGAGGACATAACGATTTCGCCTGACTTGGTTGTCCTTTCAACCGCTGTTGTGCCTAATGAAAACGAACATTTGGCGAAGATGCTCAAGGTGCCCCTGACAGCGGACAAGTTTTTCCTTGAAGCTCATATGAAACTAAGGCCCGTGGACTTTGCCACGGATGGTGTTTTTCTTGCCGGGATGGCGCACTTTCCCAAAAACATCAGTGAGACCATTTCCCAGGCCGGGGCAGCCGTGGCGCGCGCCACCGCGGCTATGGCCAAAGGTTACGTTACTGTTCTTCCGACTATCTCGGAGGTTGATCCGACCCGTTGTCTCGGCTGCGGGCTTTGTGAATCCCTCTGTCCCTTTAACGCCATCCGTGTTGAGGAGACCGAAAAAGGGAAAAAGGCAAGCACTATCATGGCCTCATGCAAAGGTTGCGGTATTTGCAGCGCCAGTTGTCCTCAGCAGGCCGTGACGATCCGTCATTTTACGGATGAGACGTTGTATGCCCAGATCGAGGCGCTAAAAACAACGGTCAATTAACAGTTGATGGTCATGTATAAAGTAATATTTCCCCTCCCCTGGCGGGAGGGGACTAAGGGGAGGGGGGATACAACAATTGTAAATACATTCAGTTATCACCCTCTCCCTTGCCCTCCCCCGTCAAGGGGGAGGGAATTATGGTGTAAAAAAATTCTTCCTGTCATTCTGAGCGAATGCGAAGAGTCTAATATCATTGAAAGACGGTATGACAATGAGTTTTGAACCAAAGATATTGTCCTTTCTTTGCAATTGGTGTGCATACGCGGGGGCCGATCTGGCCGGTATTTCCCGTTTCCAGTATCCGCCCAATACCCGCACCATCAGGGTTATGTGTTCGGGCCGAATTGATCCGGCTTTTATCCCCCGCGCCTTTCTTGCCGGCTTCGACGGCGTCATGATCCTCGGATGTCATCCCGGCGATTGTCATTATCTGACCGGCAATATCCAGGCGGAACGTAAAATTACCCTCGTTCGTCGGATGCTTGCCGAAATGGGCATCGAAAAGGAGCGACTCCTGCTTGACTGGGTATCTGCCGGCGAAGGGCAGCGCTTTGCTGTCCTTATCGGCCAGTTTGTTCAGCAGATGCGTGATCTCGGCCCATTTCCCATGAATGAAGAAACGGACGGAAAGTTGCGGGCGATCCAGGCCTCTCTGGAAGGAGAGAAGATACGCTGGATGGCGGGCAAGGCGCCGGAGCTTATGGAAAAGGAAAATGTTTACGGCGAACTGGTAGACCCGGAAAGAATCAGGGAAGTGATGGAAAAAACTGTCCATGACGAACTGACGAAGAACCGTATCCTTGTTCTGCTGGAGACAGGACCTCAGGCGGCAAAGGTACTCAGTGACAAGCTTAATATGCCGCTTCCTGCCACGCTTCCCCACCTCGTCTCCCTGGTCGGGGAAGGAAGGATCGGTTTTGATCCTACGGAAGAGAGCCATTATCCGCGCTATGTAAGAAGTGCGTGAAGGTGAACGAGGAAAGAATGAATAATGTTCCGGACAAACCCATAGGCGCTGTATTAGTGGTAGGCGGCGGCATCGGTGGTATGCAGGCCTCCCTTGATCTGGCGGAATCGGGTTTTTATGTGTATCTCATTGACAGCGCGCCCACCATCGGGGGTGTCATGTCTCAACTCGATAAGACCTTTCCCACGAACGACTGCGCCATGTGCATTATGTCTCCTAAACTGGTGGGTACAGGCAGTCACCGGAACATCCGGCTTATAACCCACGCCGACGTGAAGGAAATTGTCGGTCCTGCCGGCAATTTTGAGGCGCTGATCATCAGAAAAGCCCGGTATATCCGTCCCGATAAGTGTACAGGATGCGGGGAATGCGCCAAACACTGCCCGGTTACCGCTATAGATGATTATAACGAAGGCATGAGCAAACGGTCGGCCGTTTATCTGCGCTATCCCCAGGCCATCCCCAAGGTTTTTCTCATCGACCGGGAGACCTGCATCGGCTGCGGCCTTTGCGAACGGGTGTGCCTGGCCAATGCCGTGGACTATGGAGACCAGGAAACGGAAGAGAAGCTATCCGTCGGCTCCGTCATCCTCGCGCCCGGCTTCGAGGTATTTGATGCGAGGCGCCGTCCTGAATTCGGCTATGGCGTCTATCCCAATGTTCTTACCAGCATTGAATTTGAGCGGATACTGAGCGCCACCGGCCCCCATCGGAGTCACCTGCTTCGTCCCTCCGACGGTTCCATCCCCGAAAGGATTGCATTTATCCAGTGCGTCGGCTCCCGCGATACGAGCTGCGGCAATGACTACTGTTCTTCCATCTGCTGCATGTACGCGACCAAAGAGGCAATCATCGCCAAAGAGCATGTCCACTTTGTCAAGCCAACGATCTTCTATATGGATATCAGGGCTCACGGCAAAGGATTTGACGCCTACTATGAACGCGCCAAGGCCGACTATGGCGTCCGGTTCATCAAGTCCATGGTGTCCAAGGTCAGGGAAAATCCGCGGACCAATAATCTCCTTATCACATATCTGAGTGACGAAGGAGAGATGCGGGAAGAGGAATTTGATGTGGTGGTTCTTTCCGTCGGCGTGGTTCCCTCCACGTCTGTCCGTGACATGGCTAAGCGGCTGGGGGTCGATGTGGACCGCTTCGGCTTCTGTCAGACGGACACCTTCTCTCCCGTTGCCACCTCGAGAGAGGGGATCTATGTATGCGGCGCCTTTGAGAGTCCCAAGGATATACCGGAAACCGTTTCCCAGGCCAGCGGCGCCGTTGCCGCAGCCACTGGAATCATTGCCTCAGCGCGGGGAACTCTTGCCTTAAAAAAGGAATACCCGCCCGAGGTCGAGGTAACACCCGAAGCGGAACCGAGGATCGGTGTCTTCGTCTGTCACTGCGGCATTAATATCGGGGGCGTGGTCAATGTCCCCTCCGTCAAGGAATATGCAGGAACGCTGCCCAACGTGGTCCATGTGGATGAAAATCTCTACACCTGCTCCCAGGATACGCAGGAAAAAATAAAAAATGCCGTCAAGGAACAGGGTCTGAACCGGGTAATTGTCGCCTCCTGCTCCCCGCGGACCCATGAGCCCATGTTCCGGGAAACCATCAGGGATGCCGGGTTGAATAAGTTTCTTTTTGAAATGGCCAATATCCGCGACCAGTGCTCCTGGGTGCACATGCGGCAGAAGGCGGAGGCGACGGAGAAGGCCAAGAAACTGGTCCGTATGGCCGTGGCCAATGTGCGGTTGAACCGATCATTGAGTGAAACATCCGTACCGGTAGTCCAGAGGGGCCTGGTAATCGGAGGGGGTGTTGCCGGCATGACGGCTGCCCTCCAGCTTGCCGAACAGGGGTTTGAGGTCTTTCTTGTAGAAAAGGAAAACCGGCTGGGAGGCAATCTCTGGAACCTCCATTATACCTTGGACGGTAAAGACATAGACGACTTTATCCTCGATTTGATCGCGCGGGTATCCAATAATCCGCTGATCCGAGTGCTGCTGAACAGTCTGATTGTCGATTTCAGCGGTGTCCAGGGAAACTTTGCTACCGGCGTCATGACGGCGCCGGCCATGTACTATCAGAAGATTGAACATGGCATCACCATTATGGCAACGGGCGCCGAGGAAGAGAAGCCCCATGAGTACTGCTACGGCCAGGATAAGCGCGTACTGACGCAGCTTGAACTGGAAGGCCATATCGCCAAGGCTGATGCGGGTATTGCCGAAATCAGAGATGTTGTCATGATCCAGTGCGTGGGGTCAAGAAACGATCAGCGGCCCTCGTGCAGCCGCACCTGCTGCGCAACGGCCGTCAAAAACGCGCTCAAGCTCAAGGAACTGAACCCGTCGATCAATATTCATATCCTCTACCGGGATATCCGCACCTATGGCCTGATGGAGCCTTACTATGCCCAGGCGCGCCGGGAAGGCGTCCTGTTTGTACGATACGAACCGGTGGAAAGTCCCGAAGTAACAGTAAACGAAAATGGCCTTTCCGTTTCCTTTTTCGATAAAACGTTAAAGGAACGGATTAACATTACCCCCGATCTTCTCGTGCTGTCTTCGGCCACCGTTCCGCGGGAAAACAAAGAACTTGCCAATCTCTTGAAGGTGCCGCGGACTGCTGAAGGGTTCTTCCTCGAAGCCCACATGAAGCTTCGCCCCGTGGATTTCGCCAGTGACGGCATCTACCTTGCCGGTGGTGCTCACGCCCCTAAATTGATCAGTGAGACAATATCTCAGGCAGGCGCAGCCGTGGCGAGAGCCTGCACCATTCTTTCGAAAGAAAACCTATCCGTAGGCGGGGTAGTGGCGGTGGTTACGGGTGAGCAATGCGCCGCCTGTCTTACCTGTGTACGGGTGTGCCCCTACGATGTGCCGGTTGTCAACGTCAAGGGCGAAGCGGAGATAGATATAATAAAGTGCAAAGGATGCGGCACCTGTGCGGCGGAATGCCCCGCAAGGGCAATCGAATTGATGCATTTCAGCAGCAATCAGCTCGATGCCAAGATAGGAGCCTTGATAAGCGCCCAGGTTAGTTAGGGTATAAGGTTTCTCCGGTTGATGCGTACTTGAATAATATCGATGTTTTTAGAACTTGGCATTATCTTTACGGAGGAAAAGAGATTTTAATAGCTTTATACTCAATAACCAAGAGAAAGCGAAGCGTGAAGATAGTAAAAGTGCCCTGGGTGGAATTCGGGGGACAGGATACTCGACAATTCGATTCTGAGATGAGGATAACGGCGATCTGATCATGAAAAAACGGTTACTTGATGTTTGTGAGTTATGTATCCTTGGAATACCCCTGATTGTTCAGGGGAAAATAGAACCGTCCATTTATTAGTGTGACTTGACATATATGCATAAATGATACATACTAAGGCATCATAATTGTATGAGGTGAAAATATGAGAACAACGCTGAATATTGAGGATAACCTGATTGATAAAGCATCCAAAATGACTGGGATTAAGGAAAAAACTGCTCTCGTCAAACTCGGTCTGGAGGCGCTCATCGCCAGAGAAAGCGCGCGGCGTCTTGCAAAGCTGGGCGGGACTCAAAAGCAGCTTCAGGCGATACCGAGAAGAAAAGGGGCATTATAAGCAATGGTCCTTGTGGATACATCGGTTTGTGTTTCGCATTTGAGGGACGGGAATGCTGGGTTGGCAAGCCTACTTAATGATGGAAGGGTATTGTGCCACCCATTAATTGTAGGAGAACTTGCCTGCGGGAATATCGAGGACAGATCCGTCATCCTTTCCTTTCTGCAACTGTTGCCGATGAGCATAGAAGCCGAACATGAGGAAGTATTATCCTTTATTGAGAATAACCGTTTAATGGGAAAAGGGATGGGCTATGTGGATGTTCATCTTATAACGTCTGCTGTATTGACAGGCGTTCCTGTCTGGACACTTGATAATAAACTTGCGCAAGCTGCGGATAGCCTGCATATAAGATATTACCAATAATATTGGGGAATTCTGGGGAATTCGAGGAACAGGACAATTCGATTCTGAGATGAGGATAACGGTAATCTGATCATGAAAAAACGGTCACTTGATGTTTGTGAGTTATGTATCCTTGGAATGCCTCTGATTGTTCGGAGGAAAATAGAACCGTCCCCATTTACATTTTGGCATATTAGCAAGTTTACCGGGGAGGGGTATCGAATATGATTAATATTCTAAGTGGATGTTTTATTATAGCTGGAACTTTTTTTCTCAGTAAAAGTATTTTTAATCATCATATGAAGATGCTTGTTAACTATGTTTTTAATAGACAAGCCAAGTTGCCCGTCTTCATCACATTGGCTATTTTCACTTTTGGATACCGTAATAAACTCAAAGACATTAAATTTTGGGATTATGAGCATGTGCCATCGGAAGATGCCTTCTCTTTTGAGCAACAATGGCGCATCCTTGAGCCTTTTGTGGGATTTATTTGTATTTTTATTGGAACAGGTTTACCCGTATTAACCGGTAAGAATGTTAGTTTCTATTTCTGTCCGTAATCTTTATTCTCATCACCTCTTGGTTGCCAAATAGTTGTAGGTGAACGGAAGAGAAGAACGCAAGAACCGGATGAACCGGATATAATCACAGGGAGGTTAGCGGATATGACGGAACCGGCAGCGAACGGATTTGAGCCTGAGGTTATCGCATTTTGTTGTGAGCATTGAGCTTACAGCGCTGCGGACCTGGCAGGTTCGATGAGACTGAGTTATCCCAGTAACGTGAAGATAGTAAAAGTGCCCTGTACCGGCCGTGTGGATATTTTGTTGATTTTACACGCCTTTGAGAAGGGGGTGGATGGTGTTTACTTGGCCGGATGCATGGAGGGCGAGTGCCATTTTTTACGGGGAAATTTACGGGCCAAACAGCGGGTGCAGTATGTGAAAGGTCTGCTGGAAGAGGTTGGGTTAGGCGGTGACCGGGTGGAGATGTTTAACATGAGCGCCTCCCAGGGTCAGCGATTTGCTCAGGTAGCGCAGGAAATGACGGAACGGGTGCGTGCGCTGGGGCCGTCGCCGGTAAGAGGAGGTTTGAAAGATGATAGTAGGTAATCGCAAGGAGTTTCAAGAAATCGTGGGTATGCTCGGTTCAAACAGGCGGGTGCTCCTGTTGGGGTGCAATGAGTGCGTGACGGTCTGCGGTGTGGGCGGAGAGAAAGAAGTAGGGGTGCTCGCGTCGGAGTTGCGCATTCACTGGAAAACGGCAGGGGAAACCTTTGAGGTCCGGGAGCATACGCTAGAGCGGCAGTGTGATTACGAATACATCGATCAGGTGCGCAGTTTTGTCGGCGATTATGATGTCATTTTATCGATGGCCTGCGGGGCCGGGGTTCAATATGTGGCGGAGGCCTATAAGACAAAACTGGTGATGCCGGCGGTGAACACGTCTTTTCTGGGGGTCACCCTGGAGCAGGGGGTATGGAGTGAGCGTTGCCAGGGTTGCGGCGCCTGCATCCTTGACATGACCGGGGGAGTCTGTCCGATCGCCCGTTGCGCGAAGAGTTTAATGAATGGTCCCTGCGGCGGTTCGTCGGGAGGAAAGTGCGAAGTGGACAAGGAGGTGGATTGCGGCTGGCAGTTGATAATTGATCGTCTTATGGAGCTTGGCCAGTTGGATCGTTATGAAGATATCATGCCGGTAAAGGATTGGCGCAGCAGCCGCGAAGCAGGTCCGCGCAAGAGGATAAGGGAGGATTTGAGACTGTGAAGACGAATTCAAAAATAGAGAAGATATGGGATTCCGGAGGGTTCATCGTTACGTCGGAATGTGGCCCTCCGCGTGGTGCGGATGGTGATGTTGTTCGCAAAAAAGGTGAGTTTCTGCGGGGTGTTGTGGATGGCGTGAATGTCACGGACAATCAGACCTCGGTGGTGCGCATGTCCTCTCTTTCCGCCTGTGTGATATTGAAGGGAATGGGTTTGGAACCCATTTTACAGATGGTCTGCCGGGACAGGAACAGGATTGCATTGCAGAGCGACATACTGGGCGCCGCTGCCCTGGGGATAAACAACATGCTCTGTTTATCCGGTGATCATCAGAAGTTTGGCGATCATCCACAAGGCAAGAATGTCTATGATATCGATTCCATGCAGTTGATACAAACGGTCTGCCGGATGCGTGAGGAAGGAAAATTCTTAGGCGGCGACGAAATAAAGGGAAAGCCGGTGATCTTTATCGGGGCAGCGGAAAACCCCTTTGCCGATCCCTTTGAGATACGAGCGGCCAGGCTGGGGAAAAAGGTGAAGGCGGGTTGCCAGTTTATTCAGACGCAATGTATCTATAACTTAGAGAAGTTCGGCCGCTGGATGGAGATGGTCTGTGACCGGGGCCTGCACGAGAAGTGCGCCATTTTGGCCGGGGTAACACCAATGAAGTCCGTAGGAATGGCTCGCTATATGAAGAATAATGTTCCCGGCATGGATGTTCCCGATGATATGATCGAGCGGATGAAAGGGACGCCTAAAGAGAAACAGGCCGAGGAAGGGATAAAGATATGTGTGGAGTCCATTGAGAAGTTGAAGGAGATGCCGGGCGTGCGTGGAATTCACATCATGGCGATAGAATGGGAAGAGAAGGTAGCGGAAATCGTAAAAGCCGCCGGCCTGCTGCCAAGGCCGGAAGTGTAAAGATAGAGTGCAGAAGACAGGAGTCAAAATAGCGCGTAGGCGCCAATATTACTCAACCACCAGTCACTGCATACAGAAAAAAGGAACTGCCGATGAGTGAAGCAATAAGCTCCGATCTGGCGGAACAGATTCGCAGCCAGTGCGGCGAAAACGTTTTCCTTTGTTACCAGTGTCAGAAGTGTTCTTCCGGTTGTCCCGTTGCCGAGCATTTCGACCTTGCCCCCAACCAGTTCATGCGCGCCATTCAGCTCGGCTGGAAGGAAACAGTGCTTAAATCCAGTACCCTATGGCTTTGCGCCATGTGCGAGACCTGCGCGGTGCGATGCCCTCACGATATAAACATCACCAAAATCATGGACGTATTAAAGATAATGGCGCAGAAGGAAGGGCTGTCTTCCCCGCTTCCCGCGGCCGTGCTTTTCAACCAGGCGGCAATGAGGGGGATAGGTCTTTTTGGAAGAATGTATGAGGCGGGTTTGATGGGTGAAATCTATCTCCGTCAACTGCTGTCAGGCACACTAAACTTCCCGCAGCTCGTAAAAAGAGACCTTCCTCTGGCATTGCAGATGATCAAAAAAGGGAAGTTGAAACTCCTCCCTTCTTTGGGGAAACCTGCCATACCGGTGAAAACCGCCGAAAAAAGAGAAGGGATCGCCTATTATCCTGGATGCAGCCTTCACGGCACGTCAAGTGAGTATAACACTTCCGTCAAGGCAGTGCTTTCCCGGCTTAACGTCACGCTCGTGGAACCGCAAAACTGGAGTTGCTGCGGGAGCACGCCCGCACATTCAACGGATCGCTATCTTTCCCTGTTGCTTCCCATGAAAGACTTGCTTTTAATGGGCAAGGCAGGATTCGACAGTATTACCACGCCTTGTCCTTCTTGTTTTATCCGCCTTAGAACAGCTCAAAAGGAAAGCGGTGAGCATGACATAAAAGAAAAACTCCTGACGAGCCTTGGGGAATTCCCTTCACCGGACATTAAAGTCGATCATCTCCTGCAGACCATTACGGAAAGAATAGGTTTTAACAAGGTTGCTCAAAAGGTGGTTCGTTCCTTGAAGGGCATGAAGTTGGTCTGCTACTATGGCTGCATCATTACCCGACCTCCAAAAATCACTGCCGTGCAGGATCACGAATATCCCACCGGTATGGACAGGTTAATGAAAACATTAGGCGCCACGCCTCTCAACTGGTCTTACAAAACCCGTTGTTGCGGCGCAACATTAAGTATTTCCCAGCCGGCGATAGCCCTCACCCTTACGAAGAGAATCCTGCAAGACGCGAAAAACGTTGGAGCCGATGCCGTCGTTGTCGCCTGTCCCTTATGTCATATTAACCTCGATGCCCGGCAGCGGCAGATCTGCGAGGAGCTTGGCGAAGCATTTAATCTGCCGATTGTTTATTTTACTCAGTTGATGGGGTTGGCTTTCGGTATGAGCGCCGGAGAGCTTGGACTTGACAAGCATTTCATTGATACAGGGAGTATCGTGAGCAAAATTAATTAACTTTCTTCCACCTCCAAGGGTGACGAGATGGCAGGCACTCGCAATACGGATATATTAAAACGCAGGATCAAAGAGCTTGAGAAACGCCTGGCTGAGTACGAGAAGCAAGGGCTCAGTCATGATCTCCGCGAGGTCACGAAACGCCTTGAGAAGATCGCCGAGATGGGGGACGACGGGATCATTGTTTTCGGCGAAGATTCAAGGATCGAGTTTGCCAACCAGATGGCCGCCGATATTTTTGGTATTTCCAAAGAGGATATTTTAGACAGCGAATTTTACCGGCTTATCGGGAAAAGCGACCAGGCGTTTCTGACGGACATCCTGACCCGCGGCAGGGGTGTGGGACAGAAGGTCTGTGCGGAAATGGCTATCAGGACGCACGGGGGAGATACGAAGGAAACGGAAGTGTGCATTGCCCCGACGAAGACGGAAGACGGCAAAAGCAGGACCTATGCCTATATCAGGGACATAACGGAAAGAAAAAAATATGAAAAGGACCTGAAAGAGTCGGAAGAAAAATACCGCAATCTCTTTGAAAGGGTGCGGCATGGTCTTTACATAAGCGCCAAGGAGGGACGTTTTTTAGACTGCAACCAGGCAATACTCGACATGCTTTGTTATGATAGTAAAGAAGAGTTTCTGCAAATAGACATCGCCAAAGACCTTTACATAAGACCGGAAGACCGTGCGTCATTTCAAAAACTGATTGAAAAGCAGGAGTTTGTGAAAGACCTGGAGGTGCAGTTTAAAAAGAAAAACAAAGAAGAGATCACCGTGCTCCTTACCGCCCATGTAAAGAGAGACGAAGGAGGCGTAATAGTAGGTTATGAAGGTCTCATTATCGATATCTCAGAAAGAAAGAGAATGGAAAAGGAGCTCCGGGAAGCCAACGAATTTCTGACCAGGCTTATTGAAAGCTCCGTGGACGGCATAATTGTAGCTGACACCGATGGCAATGTTCTCATCTTCAACGCCGGCGCCGAAAATATCCTCGGTTACAGAACCGATGAAGTAGTGGGGAAAATTAATATACGAAGCATCTACCCTCCCGGTGTCGCCACAGAGGTAATGCAAAAGCTCAAGAGCCGCGAGTTCGGCGGTGTAGGCAAACTTTCTTCTTTCCCGCTTCTTTTCCGACGTAAGGATGGAGAACTGATCGAATGCGATCTTTCCGCCTCTCTTATTTATGACGAGGAGGGAACTGAGATTGTAAGCGTTGGAATATTCAAAGATTTACGTGAAAGACTCGGGATTGAACGGGAACTTATAAACACCAGGGAGGCGCTCCTTCAGGCGGAAAAGCTGGCGGCGATGGGAAGGCTTACCTCCCAGATTGCCCACGAGCTTAATAATCCCATCTACGGCATCATGAATACCTTGGAGTTGCTGAAATCGGAAGTGCCTCCCGAGAGCAAAAGGAGGCGTATCCTGGAGTTGTCTCTTTCGGAAACAGTAAGGCTCTCCGAAATGTTGCGCAGCATGCTAAGCTTCTCCAAGCCGGAAGAGGAAAAGAGGACACTCATAAAAATTAACGAAATTATCGAGGGAATTCTGCTGGTCATGGAAAAGCAGATGAGGGAGGCAAATATCAGGGTAATGACCACTTTTCAGAAAGATCTTCCGGAGATCATGGCTTCCACAAATCAAATAAGGCAGGTCATGCTGAACATGATCAAGAACGCCAAAGAGAGCATGCCATCAGGCGGCGCCCTGAATATCAGGACAATGAGTAACGCGGAAAATGTTGTGATCATTATAAGAGATACGGGGGCCGGAATTCCCGAAGAGATCAGGGATAAGATTTTCGATGCTTTTTTCACGACCAAGCAGAAGGTAAAAGGCGTGGGGTTGGGACTGTCGGTATGTTACGGCATCATCAAAGACCACGGGGGCGATATCAAGGTGGAGAGCGAAATCGGCAAGGGCACCCACTTTATCATCACTTTGCCCGTTAAAGTAAGGGTGTAATTCTTCTTGCCGAGATCAGGCCGGGCTCAGGAAAGGGCCATCTTAAGGGAAATCTTTAATGAGGATAAAACCATGGAAATTTTAACGCTATCCCAGGCAAGCAAATATTGCAAGGTGTCAACCAAAACCATCATAAACTGGATTGAAGGGGGGGAACTATCCGCCTTAAAAACAGCGGGCGGCCACCGCCGCATCAAAAAGGACGACCTGGATAAATTTCTGAAGGAAAAGGGACTTTCCCTTCCTGAGGGAATCAAAATAGAGGAACGAAAAAAAATTCTCGTGGTGGATGACGACAGGATCATCGTGGAGACGATCGTTCAGGCGCTCGAGGAAGACGAGTACGGCTACGAATTGATCTCCGCCGCCGATGGTTTTGAAGCTGGCTTGCAGGTCAGTCATTTCAAACCCGATCTGATCATCCTTGACATCATGATGCCCGATATAAACGGATACGAGGTCTGCAGAAAGATCAAAAGCAACCCTGATACAAAGAAGATCAAGATCATAGCGCTCTCCGCCTATCTTAATGAAGATGCATTTGAACAGATGAAAGAATATGGAGCGGACGCCTGTTTTTCCAAGCCCTTGCCGCTTGGACAGCTAAAAGATATTGTTGTAAAACTTTTAGGACTTAAGAAATAGCTCCTTCGTAACGAGAGGAAAAATTATGCGTTTATCTGAGAACCTGAAAAAGAAAAAGTTCGTCGTTACCTCGGAAATTCAGCCCCCTATCGGAACGGGCCCCGGCGAATTGATTCACAACATGGAACGGATTCGGGGCAGGGTGGATGCCCTGACTGTTCCGGAACTTAAAATCGAAGGGTTGGTTACCGATACCATGGGGACCTGCCGTATATTGAAGGAACAAAAATTCGACCCCATCCTGCAAACCACCTGCCGCGACAGGAACAGGGTGGAACTGCAGGAATATCTGCTCAAGGCTTCGGAGGCGGGCATAGAAAACATCCTTACCTTTACCGAAGATTACCGCATCACGGGCGACAGTCTCCAGGAGATCATGTTTTTTCACGTCGATTCAGGGAAGCTTTTTTCCGTTATTGATAACATCAGGGAAGGCCAGGATATTTCCGGAAAGGAATTGCCCGGCAAGGCTAATTTCTGCATCGGTTCCGGGATTGATTCCCGTTGGGGCCAGAAGGTGCCAGATATGCAGTTAAAAGAAATGGAGACCTTAGCCAACCACGGCGCCCAGTATTTCCTGTCCACCCCGGTGTTTGATCTTGACTCTTTCCAGCAGTTCATGAAAAGGCTGGAACCTTTCCGGGTTCCGGTTATTGCCGAAATCATCCTCGTGAGATCAGCCGAAATGGGGATGTTCCTGAATAAACACGTCAGGAGCGGCATTGTTCCCTATCGTATCATTGAGAAGCTGGCCAAGGCCCCGGACAAGGAAAAGGCAAGCATCGAAATAGTAAGCGATCTGGTGAAGGGACTTAGGGACATCTGTCAAGGGGTGCATCTCATACCTATCGGAGCGGAGGAGAGGGTTTCCAAATATCTCGAGGCGGCAAAGCTTTCATCCCTGTAGCGGGAAGGAGAAGGTTTGGCGGTATGAACTTACGGGAAAAGCAAAGCATTGGTGCAGCTCTAATAATTGGCGGCGGGATCGCTGGTGTTCAGGCTTCTCTTGACTTGGCCAACTCAGGGATCAAGGTCTATCTTTTAGAAAAATCTCCTGCCATTGGTGGACGGATGGCTCAGTTGGACAAGACATTTCCGACGAATGATTGCGCCATGTGCATAGTATCGCCCAAGTTGGTTGAGGCTGGACGTCATTTAAACATTGATATTTTAACGAACTCCGAATTAGTT
>DATESZ010000192.1:0-17650 GCA_035283845.1 Syntrophales bacterium
GCAGGCATCGCCCACACCGTCGTTGTCGGTATCGACCTGATCTGCATTGGGAACAGCGGGGCAGTTGTCTTCACTATCGCAGATCCCGTCGCTGTCCGTGTCCGCACAGGCGCCGCCGATGGACCGCTCTAAGACCAGAAGCGCGTAGGCATGGTCCACGAGATAATTCCAACTACCGTTAGGGTTGGGGAATTGGCCCGGTGCGTTCTGTCTGCTCATCAGTGTGTAGGCATAATCGTAGTACCAGCGCGGCTGTTCTGCGTTATAGTATCCTGCAGCACCGGTTCCACGAGGAGCAGGACGCACATCTGTCTGTGGGTCACGATGCAGTTGGCGATTACCGTTTGGCGGCGCAGCGCCGGGAGGCAGCATGCCAAGATCGTTAGTGCCAAGATTTCCCGCAGAAGGCGCTATCCCCGACTCTTCAAGTATCGTATAGGCTTTGGAAGAAGAGAACAGATAATAGTGATAAGCCTCAGCCCAGCTTTCCTGATAAGGAACGTTGCTGATATACCGGTACCGGTCCCGTTGCCATCTCAGCTTTGCCTGAACGCCGGTATCGTTGAGGTCCTTTCCACCGAGCACCAAACACCAGAGCGCGGAGGCCGTCTGCTGATAGCTGCTGTAATTAGAATAAATCGTGTAACCTTCTCCACCGTCCGAATTCTGATATGCTTTATAGCCGTCAGCAGTTTGGGTCAGCTTGGCGTCTATCCGCCCGATCTGTGTGAGCGCGTCCGCATCCCCTGCCCAGGTGTAATAGGACTTGGCAGCGGACAGGCCGGCAACGGTAAACTGGGTGGTGGATGAATCCCAGCCTGAAGAATTATAGCCCCAAAAATACCCAGTACCGGCAGCACTCAGGGCGCGGTTCACCATCCTGTCAATCGCATTTCGCAGGGTGTATCCGTTAGCATTTCCAACTTCAGGCCCTCCTGTCCGGGCATAAAGTGACAGGGCCATTAAATTTGACCCGTCAGAGTACGCGTAAAAGCCCCCACTGGCGACACCGTAGCTGGCATCTTCCATAATGAGCCTGACGGCTGCTTGGGCAAGCGCCTGGTCGCCAGGCGATGAGTTTGCGTATCCTACAATCGTTGCATTAAAATCGGCGCTTGCCCGTTTTTCCAAAAGGGCAAGTAATGTCATCCCGCGGGCCCGCCTTTGAGCTCCGTAGATGCCATAGCCAAAGTCGTTCATAGAAGTAAAGGCACCATTAATCCGAAGCCACTGAAGCCCGTCATCAATGGCATTGGTGACATCCTGGCTGAAGGGTGTCACATTTCCCACGGCCGGGCCGGCCGGCATACACAGGAAAATCCCCAAAAATATCGCCGTTAGTATCTTAAACCTGAAATTTTTTATAATCATTTTTCCCCCTTTCTGATCTTTTGTTATACTTCCCCATAATTGTCTTGCCTGATTTTTTCTTGAACTGACTATTCCTCCTTTCTCTGTTTGAATGTTCATTATCGCAGGTGTTCCCCGACACCTGAATAAAAAACAGCGGATGCCAAAACCTGGGTTATTTAAGGAAAAAGCCCACAACGCTTTCGGGTTTTGGAAACCCGAAAATATTTTCTAACTGCAAATTGTTAACATCGCCGTGGCCCATAACGTATTAGGGTCGCTGACCGCGTCTGTAATGCCTCTGCTGATTGTGTTGCTCGATGATGCCGACCCCCCTTCCAACGAGGAAGCGGGGCACCCGTTGTGTGAAGTAGTTAACATAAGTGGACCCCTTGGTCAAGGAAATATTTTACCATTTAAAAAGACCGTTGACAGACATTACAATAGCATATATTCTGGGCAAAAAGATAGGAACCCAGTGGCTTAAACGATACTCCGCGCGCATTCATGTCAATTCAGAGCATATCCAAAATGTGGAAAAATTTTACAACACCTATGGAATGATTCCATTGTCCATTATACCTTTCTTGCTTGTATTGATCGTATTTTTCGCGCTAAGAACTTATTAGAGGATACCGACAGGACAGAAAATGCGTTGAAAGGAAAATAAGAACAGTAAGCAGGAGGATATGAGGGGTATGGATATACAGGAAATAACCCGGCAGGTTGAGCGGGAAAGTGTCGTTCTTCGGCAGATAGGAAGTGAGATCGGCAAGGTCATTGTGGGCCAGAGGGCCTTGGTTGAACGCATGATCATCGGCCTGCTTTGCGATGGGAATTTGTTGCTCGAAGGTTTGCCAGGCCTTGCCAAGACCACGGCAGTCAAGGCCTTGGCGCAGTCCATTAAAGCCAGCTTTCAGCGTATTCAGTTCACTCCGGACCTGTTGCCGGCAGACATCATCGGAACGCAGATCTACCAGGTAGACAGAAGCATCTTTGAGGTCAAGAAAGGGCCAATCTTCCACAACATCATTTTAGCGGACGAGATCAACCGGGCGCCGGCCAAGGTTCAGAGCGCCTTGCTTGAAGCCATGCAGGAACGACAGGTTACCATCGGTGAAACCACTTTTGAGCTTGAACGTCCCTTCCTGGTGCTGGCCACCCAGAACCCGATCGAGCAGGAGGGGACCTATCCGCTGCCGGAGGCGCAGATAGATCGCTTTATGCTGAAAATCAAGGTTGGCTATCCTAGCGAGGCCGAGGAAAAAGAGATAATGAACCGGGTGTATGCGGACGCTGCCCTGAGCGTACAGCCGGTGATTGACCCCGAACGACTGGAAAAGGCCAAGTCTGTCATGAAGTCTATTCATATGGAAGACAAGCTCATGGACTATATCGTGCACATTGCCAATGCCACACGTCGGCCAAAAGATTTCGGGCTCTCCATAGGCCCACTGATCCATTACGGCGCCTCGCCCCGGGCCTCAATCTGGCTTGGGTTAGCTTCCAGGGCCTATGCCTTCCTAATGGGCCGCGGTTATGTGACTCCTCAGGACATAAAAACCATAGCCCCCGACGTGCTGCGTCACCGAATCATTTTAAGCTACGAGGCCGAGGCTGAGGGCAAGAGTACTGATGCAATCATCGAGGCCATCCTGGAACGCATCGAGGTGCCCTGATGCTCTCTGAGGAAATGCTTGCCAAAATTCAGAAATTCCATTTCCGCACACGTTACCTGGCGAACGATATCTTCGCCGGCCAGTATGTCGGCGCCTTCAGGGGGCAGGGGATGGAGTTCGCCGAGGTGCGGGAATACCAGCATGGCGACGATATTCGCAGCATCGACTGGAACGTTTCTGCCCGCCACGGCCGGCCGTTCGTGAAAATCTTTCATGAGGAGCGTGAACTCACACTAATGCTGCTGATTGATCTCTCCGGCTCTCACCAGTTCGGAACCAGGGGCCGCTTCAAGCGTGAGCTCTTGGCAGAAGTCGCGGGTATGCTTGCCTTCCTTGCCATCCGAACCAACGACAAGGTAGGGGCAATTCTTTTTACTTCTCAAGTTGAAAAATTCCTGCCTCCCAAGAAAGGCGTTCAGAATGTCTGGCGACTGATCAAGGAGATCTTCACCTTTGAGCCGGAAAGCTCTAAAACTAATATCAATGCTGCTTTTACCTACTTAAACCAGGTGGTCAAACGGCATGCCATTGCCTTTCTCCTATCGGACTGCATGGATGAAGGTTTTGACAAGGGATTCAGGCTCACAGCCAAAAAACATGACCTAACCGTTCTCCGCATCATTGACCCGGCCGAGGCTCAGTTACCCTATGTGGGGTCGATGCGCATGGTCGATCCGGAGACGGGTGAAAATGCCATAATTGACACATCGAGCAAAACCCTTCGCCATCGCTTTTTAGGCGAGAGAGCCCGGCATGATGCCTACCTCAAGGATCTTACCAGTCGAGCCGGGGTTGATCTGGTGCAACTCCGCACGGATCACGATGTGATGGAACCCCTGTCGCGTCTATTTCTGCAGAGGAGAAAGCACATAAATGTGTGATGCTTCCCTCCAAAGAAAATTTCCTTTGCTGCTTTTGTTTTCGACTCTAATATTCTTCCTTTCTGCTCCGGTCGCAGCAGAGAGAGAGAGTAACGCACCGGCGCATTCGGTTTCGATTGCCGGGCCGCCGGCCAAGCTTAGCGCCTTTCTTGAGCCAGCCTCCGCAGCAGTCGGGGAAACCGTGGCGCTCACCTTGGCCTATACCCTGCCCGCTGATTGCAATCTAACGGAAAAGCCTGAAATTGAAGGGCTTGCCGGCTTGAGCGTAACCGACATGCAGACAAATTCAGGCAGTATTGTCCTGCACTTCATCGTCGACAGCATCACAAACATCCCCTTAGGTCCTTTCATCCTCACCTGCCAGGATGGGACAGGCGCCGGGCAAAAGATCGCTGCAGAAAGGCTGACGCTCAAGGTGAAAAGCAACCTGGATGAAAGAACAGACCGGCAACAACTCAAGCCTATTTTTGATATAATCCCCGCCTCACCGGGGTGGTTGCCCTGGCTGCTTTGGGGGGCGTTTGCTGTTGTCATTATTCTCGTAATCATAGGGCTGATCATGTGCTTCCAGCGGCGGGCTGACCGGAAGGTATGGCAAGCTCCTTCCGTGCCGCCCCACATCCGCGCTCAACAGTCTCTCGAAACGCTCAATAGAGGCGGCTTGTTCGAGAAAGGAGAGGTCAAGGCCTATTACTTTCGATTTTCAGAGATCCTCAAGCGCTACCTGAAGGAGCTGCGCGGTTTCCCGGCTGCCGAGTTCACCGTTGAAGAGATCGCCGCGCACATTCATAGGGAAATCGATCGTGAACTGGTGGTAATCCTGAAACACTCCGACCTCGTGAAATTCGCAGACTACATACCCTCGCCTTCCCGCAAGGACGATGACATGAAATCAGCATTGGCCTATATCGCCACAACCGCTCCCAGACCGGAGCCGGCAACTGATACCGGTACCAACAAGGAGGGACAGCGATGAGCTTCCGTTTTGCCTATCCGCTGCTCTTGGTCCTGCTGCTCGGCCTCATTCTGCTCTGGCTTTTCATCTGCTCCAAGCGTAAGCCCGCATCCGTTAACTTTTCCTGCACATCGACCCTGATTCGCCTTTCCGGCGGGGCCGGCCGGCTGAAAGCGCTTATTCCCTTGATCCTGCGTGTCAGCGCTTTAATCATGCTTGCCATTGCCGCGGCCCGGCCCCAGTTATATAACGTTTCCCACGAGACACAATCGCCGGGGGTGGACATTGTCTTGTGCCTCGATACTTCCGGCACCATGCAGGCGCTTGACTTCACGCTCAACAACGAACCGGTCTCGCGGCTGACGGCAGCAAAAAAAGTGGTGAGCGACTTCATCAAGGAACGCGAATTCGACCGCATCGGCCTCGTGGTTTTCGGTGATGCCGCGTATACCCAGGTGCCACTCACCATGGATAAGGGGCTCTTGCTTAAACTGGTCGACGGCATGCAGGTCGGCATGGCCGGTGAACGGACCGCTATCGGTGATGCCCTTGCGGTGAGCGCCAAACGCCTCAAAGATCTGAAGGCGCTGTCAAAGATAGTGATCCTCTTAACCGATGGCCGCCATAACGCCGGACGGTTGGCGCCCGACGAGGCAGCTGCTGCCGCTGCTGCCGTGGGTGTCAAAATCTATACCATCGGTGTCGGCACCAAGGGTGAAGCACCCTTTAAGTTGCGGACCTTTTTCGGTGAACGCTTAGTATATCAGCATGTGGATCTCGATGAACAGACATTGCAGGAGGTGGCAAAGACCGGTAACGGCAGGTACTTCTTGGCCTCTGATACCAAGAGCCTCTCCGATATCTACAATATCATTGACAAGGCCGAAAAGCGGGAGGTCAAGGTGAAGGAGTTCTTCCATTTCAAAGAACTCTACCATTGGTGTCTTATTCCAGGATTTTTCCTTATCCTGCTTGCGCTCGGTCTTGAAATGACGATCCTGAGGGTGGCGCCATGAACTTTGCCCATCCCTGGATGCTGCATTTTATCTGGCTGCTGCCGCTCGTGATGGTGGGCATGGTTCTGTCTGCGCGCCGACGGGAAAGGGTGCTGGCAAGCTTGGCAGACCCGGACTTGCTCGCTTTTCTCGTTGCCAGGGAACGGCCCGGGGTAAGGTTTTTCAGAGCTGCGCTGACACTTTTGGCGCTTTTTCTCCTAATCATCGCGCTTGCCGGGCCGCAATGGGGTTCGCATTATCAGGAAGTGCAACAGAAAGGTGTGGATATCATGCTCACCGTGGATGTGAGTCCGAGCATGCTTGTCACTGACGTGCAACCGAGCCGGCTTGAGCTCGCCAAACGCAAGGTCCAGGATTTCCTGCGGGTCGTGAGCGGCGACCGGGTGGGACTGGTGGCCTTCTCTGGCGCGGCCTTTGTTCAGTGTCCGCTTACCCTTGACTATGAGGCCCTGGTGATGTTTTTAACCCAGCTTGAACCTGGTCTGATCCCAGTGCCCGGCACTGACCTGGGAGCGGCCATCAACAAAACGCTTGCCGCCTTTGACAATAAGAGCGAAACTGATAAAGTGATTCTGCTTATTACCGATGGCGAGGACAACGAGGGCAAAGGCCGGAATGCTGCGGCAAAAGCGCGGGATCTGGGAGTGAAGATCTATATCTTCGGTATCGGTGACACAGCCGGTGGCCCCATTCCCGAGCCCGAGGGCAAGGGCGGCTTTGCCAAGGACAAAAGCGGCAAGGTGGTGCTGTCCAAACTTGACGAGGAAGGGCTGGCAACGATTGCCTCCACGACCGGAGGCAGCTATATTCGGGCCAGCACGTCGGGAGATCCGGATCTTGACATTATCTACTTTGCCGGGATTAAAGCCCACACCAAGGCAAGAGAGCTCAAAAGCGGTAAGATAAAGGTGTATGAGGAACGCTTTCCATTCTTTGTTGCCTTGGCATTGATCCTGTTATTGTTCGAAGGGCTGTTTGGTACTAGAGTTAAGGGTTAATCGTGAAGAACGAGGAGTGAAGAGCGAGGAGCGAGGGATGATAATCCATAATATTCGTGATATCCATGCCAGCTTGGCAATTCCTTTGCAGAAATGGCATTCTGTTATTGCCTGTTTTGGCGTTATTCTGCTGCTCGCACTTCATATTCCTGCCAAAGCCTTGGCTGCTGAAAATCCGGATGATCTTTACCGCCAAGGCAAGTATAAAGAGGCAATGAGCGGCTATGAGAAGCTTGACCTTGACCATCCTAAAGACATAAGTTACCGTTTCAACCGCGGCTGTGCCGCGTATCAGCTTCAGGATTATCAAAGCGCCCAGGCCGCTTTTACCAGCGTCTACTCCCGGTCCCGGGATGACACTATGCGCTTCAGAGCCGCCTATAACCTCGGCAATACCGTGTATCAGGCCGGGGATTTTAAGGCCGCTGCTGATTATTATAAGGAGGCCATCCGGTTAAATCCGAAAAGTATCGAAGCCCGTTACAACCTGGAGCTTGCGCTGAAAAAAATCGGGCAAGCAAAAAAACAACCGGAGCATAACAAACAGGGTAAGGACAGTCAGCAGAATCAGGATAAGCAGGGCAAACAACAGGATGTCCATCAAAATCAGAAAGATGATCAGCAGCGGAAAGGCGATCAGAAACATGATCAGGCAAAGCCGCAAACAAAAGAGCCGCCCAAGGATCTGTCGGGTGAGCTAAAGGCGAGTTCACCGGCTCAAATGCAAAAAAGCGCCGGGAAGCAGAGGGAACAGCAACAGGCCAAGTCCTTTGAGCGCAAAAAGGCCGAGGCCCTGCTCAATAACATCCAGGAAGACCGTGCTCGCTACCTCCAAATACAGGCACCCGAGGGCAAGCACGGCGGAGCTAAGTCCGGGAAGTACTGGTGATAATGATTAAGAAAATTTTCGTTCCTCTTATCCTTGTTGTCCTGCTGAGCGTGGTGCCACAGGGCCTACTCCATGCGGCAACGACGCTCACCCTTGCCGCGGACCGTGATGAAGCGAGTTTAAATGATAGCGTACGCCTTAAGGTCTCTGATCAGCCAACTGCCGGGCAAGCCGGCAATAAAGGCAGGGGCAACCTTTTTCTCACAGCCGTGGTTTCACCCAAGGAGGCATATCATGAGCAAGAGATTATCTATACCCTCAAGCTCTTTTACTCGATTGAGGTAAGCGATGTATCCGTAAGCTTGCCCAAGACTAAGGGCCTTACCTTCCGGCAACCGAGCGAACCACGACAATACCGGAGCAAGGTAAAAGGCCAGAATTTCGACGTTCTTGAGGTAAACTACCTGCTTACCGCCGCGCATCCGGGCACCTACACCATTGAGCCTGCAAACATGGCGATGACCATTTATGACCCCTCCCGCCGCTCACCGCACAACTTTTCTGAGGATCTGTTCTTTGGCTTTAAACGGGGACGACCGGTCTCCATACCTTCCGAACCGATGGAGCTTACGGTGCTGCAACTTCCGCAGGAAGACCGTCCCGTCAACTTCAGTGGCCTCGTGGGCAAATTCCGGATAAACGCATCTTGTGATCCCACCCGGCTTAAAGCCGGTGATTCCTCATCACTCACCGTACAGCTCACCGGAAGGGGTAATATCAACCGCATCCCAGACCTGAGCCTGCCTGAGATCCCAGGTCTAAAGGTCTATGCCGATCAAACTAAGCTTGAAATCGGCAAGGATTCCCATAGCAACACCGGCACCAAGACAATGAAATGGGCGATCGTTTCCCAACGGCAAGGTACGTATACGATCCCGTCCTTGCGATTATCCTATTTCGATACTGAAACACGCAGCTACAAGACCCTTGCTACCCATGCTCAGACACTCACGGTGTGGCCTGGTGAGGAACGACAGAGTCAGCCCAACCAGCTATTAGTCGCCGGGAGACCAGACAGGGCGCGCCTTAAGCTTGAGGTGGAAACGCTCGGCCATGATATTCTGCCCATCCATACCTCCATCGATGACATTAAACCGGGTTTATCCATCCAGCACCATACATATATAGCCATTATTATCCTGCTTATCCCTGGGCTGGCCTGCCTGTCAGTAGTTTTCTTCTTGCGGCATATGAGTCAGAGCGCGGCTCATGCCAGTGCCATGCGAGCCAAAAGGGCGTTCAGGGTCTTTGCCTCCACCTTAAGCAAGGAAAAATTAAGCGCCAGCCAGATTCTTGAAATCGTGAGGGTTTACATCAACGAACGCTTTGACCTTGCCATCGGCCTCATTACGCCGGAAGAGATGAGCAGAATCCTCGCCGAACGTAGAGTAAACCCGAACCTTGTCGAGCGCCTGCATGCTGTTTTGGACGAACTACAGCATGTGGTTTATACCGGCCGCGGTGATCAAACTGTCCTTATCCGTGATGACATGGTCGAACTCATCCTGCAAATCGATCAGGAGGCCCAATGAAAAACGTCACTTTTCTATTCCTGGTCAGTATTTATCTCTTGCTACCATCCGACATCTCCTGGGCTTCCACCCCCGAAGAACTTTTCTTTCAGGCCAACCAGGCTTATAAAAGCGGCAATTACGAGGAAGCAAGTAAGATTTATTCAGAGCTCATAATCAATGGTCCGGTTTCCGGTCATATCTATTATAACTTGGGGAACAGCAGTTTTCGCCAGGGCGACCTTGGAGCTGCCATCCTCAACTATGAGCGCGCAAAAACTCTCATCCCCCGCGATGCCGATCTCGCCTTTAACTTAGGCTATGCCAGAGAACGCATCCGAGATGCTGTGGATCCGGCCACCCGACCGCTTTCGACTTTTTTTTTCTGGTTGGATTCTTTCAGTTTAAACGAGATGTCCATTCTTTTCGTCTTTGTCAATGCGCTATTCTTCACTGCCTGGATCCTGCGCTTGACGCTCAGGCACGAGTGGACCTTCTCATTTCTCATAACTATGCTCGTCTTCTGGTCTATTACCGGGCCTTCTCTGGGCCTGAAATGGTACCAGATCGTGGCCGATAACCGCGTCGTTATCCTTGCCCCAGAGGTCAGCGTTCTTGCCGGACCAGACCCCAAGGACACCGAACTCTTCAAGCTGCACGCCGGTACCGTAATCCGAGCCGAGCGCAGCGAAGGCGGCTGGAGCCTTATCCGCATTGCCGAGGACAAGCGCGGATGGGTCAAAAAAGAAGCGATTGGCTTTATCGTAAAATCAAAGAGGGAAGGGGCGGCAGTTTAAGTCAAAAATAATATCAGACAATCTCGTATTGATGAGTAAGTATAAATTGGTAAATGTGTTCTTGCGGCTTCCCAAGTATGACGTCGCCGGTTCGATACCGGTCGCCCTCGACCTCAACTTTTTCTTGCATTGGGAATTGTTGTGTGTTAGAAGATATGCAGATCATCGTGCGATTCTGATGAGTGGGCTATTGCCCACTTTTTTGTTATATGGAAGGTGGTGATCCCATGGTTCAAAGAGCTTACGAGGATAGGATCAGGGAATTGGCGGAGCCCGTCGTTGAGGCGGAAGGCATGGAGTTGATCCTTGTGGAATGCCTTAGGATGAAATCCCGCTGGATTGTCAGACTTTACATGGATAAGGAGGGTGGTGTCACCCTTGATGATTGTGCGGAAATAAGCAATCAACTTGGCGATATTCTTGATGTTAACGATATACCACCGGGGCAGTACATACTCGAGGTTTCTTCCCCCGGCCTTGACCGGCCGCTGCATCGGGCCAAGGATTTCCTCAAGTATAAGGGCTCCAATGTATGTATCAGAATTGACGAAAAGTTGGACGGCATCCGAAATTTTCGGGGTAAACTTGTTGATTTTGTTGATGAGGACGGTAAGAGCACGGTGATTCTTGAGGTGCTGGGCGCTATCCGGCGTATACCGAGGGACAGGATAGTGAGAGCGCACCTTAAGAACGAGATATGATGATAATTATAATTATGACCAATGATAATGGAGGGTTTATATAATGTTTCCAGAACTTAATCGTCTGATTGAGCAGATGTGTAAGGACAGGGGCATAGAAAAAAGCGTTGTCATAGAGGCGTTGGAAGCGGCAATGCTGACTGCTGCCCGGAAGAACCTTGGCCCTCGTGTAGATATAGAGGCCCAATATAACGACGAGGCCGGGGCAATAGAGGTTTTTCAGTTTAAAACCGTTGAAGAAAGAGTGACCGATCCTGATATGCAGATATCTCGCGATCAGGCCCGAGGGGAATATGATGACGAAGCGGAAATAGGCGACAGCCTTGGGATGAAGTTAGACACAAATACATTCGGCAGGGTTGCCATACAGACAGCCAAGCAGATCATTATTCAAAAAGTGAAGGATGCGGAACGCGACAATATCTATGAAGAGTACAAGGATCGGAAAGGCGAACTGGTAAACGGTTTTGTACAGAGATTTGAAGGAGGCAATATTATCGTCAGCATTGGCCATTCCGAAGGGGTCATCCCTGTGACGGAGCAGATCAGCAGGGAGATCTATAAACGGGGTGAACGGGTGCGCTGCTATCTCTTGGAGGTTAAAAAAGTATCAAAGGGGCCGCAGATTATACTTTCCAGAACCCATCCGGCTTTCATTAAAGCACTTTTTGATGTGGAGGTTCCTGAAATATCTGAAGGTTTGATCGACGTGGTGAGTGTATCCAGAGAACCGGGAAAAAGATCTAAAATCGCCGTCAGGAGCAAGGACAAAGATATAGATCCCGTCGGCGCTTGCGTGGGTATGAGAGGTTCACGCGTACAAAGCGTTGTGCAGGAATTGCGGGGGGAGAAGATAGATATCGTTCCATATTCCGATGATCAGGCCAATTATGTGTGCAATGCCCTGTCGCCTGCCAAGGTTAACCGTGTCTTTGTAGATGAGGATAACCATGCCATGCAGGTAATTGTTCCTGATGATCAGTTATCTTTAGCCATTGGGAAAAATGGGCAGAATGTCCGCCTGGCCGTCAAATTGACGGGTTGGAAGATCGATGTGAGGAGTGAAGCCATGGCGACTTCCGGAGAAGAGGAAGGCGGTGCCAATGCTGATGCGAACAATAGCATGTCGGCGGCGGAACGTCTGTTCGGTGGAGGGCTCAATGATACCGCTGCTTCGAAAGAGTAAGACCCTTGCCATTGATATTGTATAAAAAGGGAAAATGCTATGTGTCGCAGGACGTATAAAATCTTCAGTATGTATCTTGCGGGGGAACAGGGAGCTTAGGAATGACCAAGAAAAGAGTTCATGAGTTGGCCAAAGAGTTGACTATCGAGAGTAAGGATCTTATCGCTCATTTGAGAAGTCTCGGCATTGAAGTTAAGTCCCATCAAAGTTCCCTTGAAGACGGCGATGTGGAAAGAGTGAAGAGGTTGTTACGTGCAAATGAACCGCATGACCTGATAGAGAAAAGGGTCAAAGATACGGTAATCAGGAGGCGTATCGTTCACAAACCGGTGGAAGAGACGAAAACAAGTGTTGTTGAGGCAGTAGAGCTCCGGACCGACAGGGAGGAAACCGAAATACCATCGAAGCCGGCAAAGGTTTCCCGTAAAACAGTCGCTAAAGAACCGGGTTCCAAAGTACCTGCACCCAAAGAAGTCGCTCGGGCTGAAGCGCTGCGCCAGGAGGTTTTTCCGGAGAAGGCCCCTGCGAAGAGGCCGATAAGCTCCGCACCCAGTGAAACTCCCGCAGAAAAAATCGATGTGATAGACGATCTTGCCATAGCAAAGCCGGCACTTCTTAAGGAAGCGGGAACTTTGCCGGCAGAGAAACCGGCGGTTGTTACACCGCCCGTAAGTGTCGTGCCTGCGGAAAAACCCCCGGAACAAGAAAAACTGCCGGCGGCGGCGCAACCGCAGCCCGCACATCGACCTCAGGATGCAAAAGCAGCCCCATACGCAAAGACCGAGTTGGCTGTTTCCAAAGCAACCGTCCTGCCTTTACCAGTAGAAAAGCCCAAAAGAGATGAGGAAGAGAAACCACGGAAAAAGTCAAAAGCGCCAGTGGAAGTGTTGATAGAAGAACAGCCACCCGCGCGAAAAAAATCCTTTGTAAAGAGGATTGTGGAGAAAAAGACGGGGCGCATAGATACCGAATTTGAGGAAAGACCCTTACGGTGGAAAGAAGCAAAAAAACCGGCCATTGTGAAGATGCAGAAAACGGCTATCACCGTTCCCAAGGCGGTTAAGAGAAGAATAAAGGTTGGAGAAACTATCACTGTCGGCGAACTGGGAAAGAAGATGGGCATCAAGGTGGGCGATATCATCAATAAACTGATTCACTTAGGGATGATGGTAACGATAAACCAGCCGATAGACAGCGATGTTGCCGCCCTTATTGCCGCCGAATTCGGCTATCAGGCGGAGGCTGCGGAAATCGATTATGATGGGGAAAGCCAGAAGAAAATGGATATATCTCCCGATAAACTCAAACCGAGGGCGCCCGTAGTTACTGTTATGGGACACGTTGACCATGGAAAGACATCCCTCCTGGACGCGATAAGACAGACGAATGTGATCGGAGGCGAGGCTGGGGGGATTACCCAGGCCATAGGCGCCTACCATGTGCATATCAAGGACAGGGACATTGTCTTTCTCGACACGCCCGGACATGAAGCTTTTACGGCGATGAGGGCAAGGGGGGCGAAAGTTACGGACATCGTTGTTCTGGTGGTTGCCGCAGACGACGGAGTAATGGAACAAACGGTTGAAGCCATAAATCATTCTCGTGTGGCCGGCGTTCCCATTATTGTGGCCATCAATAAAATCGATAAGCCAGGCGCCGATCCGGAAAAGATCAAGCAAGCCCTGACGGAATACAATCTGCTGTCGGAAACATGGGGTGGCGATACGATATTCTGCGAGATCTCTGCAAAAAAGAAGGAGGGTATTGAAGAACTGCTCGAAATGATCCTGCTCCAGGCGGACATGATGGATCTGAAAGCAGATCCGGAACGATGCGCCCGGGGCGTGGTGATTGAGGCGAAACTGGACCGGGGGCGAGGGCCGGTGGCAACCATCCTCATTCAGGAAGGAACATTGAAGGAAGGCGACGCCTTCGTCTCCAAAAGTGAATATGGAAGGGTTCGCGCCATGATCAACGATGCAGGGGCGCGGATCAAGAATGCCGGTCCTTCCATGCCTGTGGAGGTGATTGGATTTTCAAGGGTGCCACAGGTCGGTACGGAATTCATATGTCTCGAGGACGAAAAGAAGACGCGCAATATTGCCGAATACTGGATAAGAAAAGAGCGCGAGAAGGAGCTTTCCTCCTATTCCAAGATTACTCTGGAGCAACTGTATCAGAAGATAAAGGAGGGTGTTAAGGATTTCAACGTCATTGTCAAGGGGGATGTGCAGGGTTCCATTGAAGCCCTGACGGAGGCCTTGAACAAACTCAGCACTGCCGACGTGAGATTGAAGATTATCCACGCTTCTACAGGCGCCGTCACGGAAACGGATGTCATGCTGGCTTCCGCCTCCAATGCAATTATTATCGGATTTAATGTGAGGCCGGACAGCCGGGTGAGCGAAGTAGCCGAGCAGGAGGGGGTAGAGATCAAGCTTTATGATATTATCTACAACGTCATTTCCGATATGAAGGACGCCATGGAAGGTCTTCTTGAGCCCGTCTACCGGCAGGTTACACAGGGGCGCGCTGAGGTTAGACAGCTTTTCAAAATACCCAAGGCGGGAACCATTGCCGGCAGCTATGTCCTGGACGGTAAGATCGCGAAAAATTCCCTTCTTAAACTGGTAAGAGACGGGGTGGTTGTTTATGATGGGAAGATTATTTCTCTCAAACGTGTGAAGGACGATGCCAGGGAGGTTGCGGCAGGTTTTGAATGCGGAATAGGCATAGAGGGGTTCAACGATCTCCATATGGGAGACATTATCGAGTCCTACGTAAATGAAGAAGTGGAAAGAAAACATTGACGCCACCGTAGATTCTTAAAAAGCCATGGTTGTGGGAACAGGCATTATTGAGCTTTTTATTGCAGAAAGCGGCTCCCTTAAGGAAAAACGGGGTGTATTAAGCCGTATATTGAAACGTACGCAAAACGAATTCAATATTTCCATTGCGGAAGTCGGCGCCAACGATCACTGGAAGAAGGCGCTGATCGGTTTCAGCGTGGTAGGCAATGATAAACATTACATAAACGGTAAGATTGATCATATCCTTAATTTTGTGGATGATTTGCACCTGGCTGAAGTTGTTAATTCAAAATTTGAAATAGTGAGTTTCTCAGTTTCGATGGCAACGGGTAGTTATGAAGAAGATAAGTACAGCTAATTTCAAGAGGGCCGACCGGGTGGCCGATCTCATCAAGGTTGAACTTTCTGACATTATCCTCAGGCAGATCAGGAATCCCCGGATCGGGGCGTTAACCATAACCGACGTGGAGGTTACCGATGATCTGAAATTGGCGAAAATCTTTTTTGTAGAGCTGGGTAAAGATAACTGTAATCCGGAAACGCAAAAGGGACTGGAACAGGCCAAGAGCTTCATGAAGAGAGAGTTAGGCAAGAGATTGCGGTTGCGCTATGTGCCGGATATCATCTTTACGCCTGATGAATCATTTGCCTATGGAAGCCGCATAGAAAAGCTGCTGGCCGAGATCGGGGGGGGAGATGCTTCACAGGATCATTGAGACGATTAACCACTGCCGCACCTTCCTCATTACTTCCCATGTCAGGCCGGATGGGGATGCCATCGGATCGGAACTGGCCATGCACCATATCCTAAATAATATGGGCAAGAAATCTCTCATATACAATGAGGATAAAACCCCGGATAATTACTATTTCCTGCCTGGGAGCGACAGTATTGTCCATGAACTTCCTGATCTGGCCGAATATGATGTTGTTTTCGTGCTCGATTGCAGTGACTTAGAACGCATAGGCGACCAGGCCGCCCGGATCGGAGGCATGAAAATAATCATAAACATAGATCACCATGTATCCAATGGCGGTTTTTGCGAACTCACATATGTGGATAGCGAAGCGAGTTCCACCGGTGAACTGCTTTGCCGCCTGATGACGGAGATGGCCGTCGCTCCAACGAAGGATGTGGCAAACAGCCTGTATGCGAGCATTATTACTGACACCGGAGGCTTCCGTTACCGGAACACCAGCAGGGAAGCCCTGTGCGCGGCCGCAGGTCTTGTTGAGGCAGGCGCCGATCCCCAGTGGCTGGCAGAGAATATTTATGAAAATAATCCCCACGAAAAAATTAGTCTTCTGATAAAAGCCTTGGAGACGATGACTTTTGATTTAGACGGCAAGGTGGCATCCATGGTTGTTAATCTGGAAACCTTAGCCTATACGGGAGCGTTATCGGAACATATTGAGGGCCTCGTGGATGTTCCCCGCACCATCCGTGGTGTGAAAGTTTCAATTATTTACCTTGAGATTGCTGACGACTATTACAAACTGAGTCTGCGTTCCAAGGGAAAAACCAACGTGGAACAGGTTGCCCGGCGTCTCGGAGGCGGCGGGCATATGAACGCTGCTGCCTGTACGATGAGGGGGACGCTCGAAAGTGTAAAGCAACAGGTTATGGATGCCCTTTGTGAGGTAATATGAACGGCATCATTATCATAGACAAGCCCACCGGGAAGACATCTCACGATGTGGTAATGGATATAAAGAGGTCCCTTGGGCTGAAAAAAGCGGGACATACGGGCACGCTGGATCCTCTGGCCACGGGCGTTCTTCCCGTGTGTGTAAACGAAGGCACCAAACTTTCCCAGTTTTTCAGCTCCGATATAAAGGAGTATCGAGCCACCATGCTGCTTGGCGTGAAAACAGATACATGCGACGTGGAAGGCAAAATAATTGCGGAAGAGAAACCATGTGTCTGCCGGGAAGATATAGAAAAGGCGCTGAGTTTTATGGTAGGCAGTCGGGAGCAGATTCCGCCTCTCTATTCTGCCGTTAAATATCAGGGCAAGCCTCTTTACAAATGGACAAGGAAGGGGGTGGCCGTTCCTGTTCTGCCGAGGAGCATTGAAATTTACAAGTTAATGCTTGAAGAGATTGACTTGCCTTACGTGACCTTTAACATATCCTGTTCAAAGGGGACATACATAAGATCTATCTGTTTGGAAGTAGGTGAGATGCTGGGGTGCGGCGCCTGCCTGTCAGGACTGAGGCGGACAAAAAGCGGCAATTATTCCGAAGAGGCGGCCCTGTCATTAGCCGAAAAGGGCGAGAAAGATAAAAAAGAATCGCTGACTGCCCACATTATACCCATGGTCGATGCCTTGCCGGATTTCCCGGCGATTCAGGTTGAGAAGCCTTTAGCGGAAAAACTGAGGCAGGGATATCAGCCTGTCGTGGATAGCCTGCTTCACTATCATATTCCTTTTCTTGCCGCCGGAGATATGCTAAGGTTCGTAGAAGGCCGCCGTCTTGTGGCTATTGCGAAAATGCTTCATCCCTCTGATCAGATGACGGCGCTGGACGGGCAGGAACAGGCGATCAGGATACTGAGGGTGTTCAACAGTGAATAATTTAAGTCAGCCCATTTCATTCATCAACAATAGTGAAAGAGTAAAGGAGGATTAGAAACGGTGTTAGATTCGGAAAAAAGATCGGAGATTATGGCCCGGTTTCAATTACATGAAAAAGATACGGGCTCTCCAGAGGTACAGATTGCGCTCCTGAGCGCCAGGATAACGTACCTGACAGAGCATTTTAAGCTCCATAAAAAAGATCATCATTCGAGAAGAGGTCTTCTGAAACTTGTCGGCCAAAGGAGAAGGCTTCTTGATTACCTGAAAAAGAAGGATTTGGAAAGATATCGGATCG
>DATESZ010000193.1:0-12640 GCA_035283845.1 Syntrophales bacterium
CATAAGTCAGGTCAATTCCGAGACAATCTAACCATCAACAAAAGGAGGCAAGAGATGAAAGTCGCAATCCCTTCATAAGTCAGGTCAATTCCGAGCAAAGAAAATGGAAGCAGCAAAGAAAGTAGTACTAGCGTCAAGTCGCAATCCCTTCATAAGTCAGGTCAATTCCGAGTGAAAATCTCAATACATCGGATAAACTAAAAGCAATTAGTCGCAATCCCTTCATAAGTCAGGTCAATTCCGAGTAGGAGGGCAAGCAGATGCGGCAATGCAGACAAGGTCGCAATCCCTTCATAAGTCAGGTCAATTCCGAGAGGGCAAGCAGATGCGGCAATGCAGACAATGTACTTACGTCGCAATCCCTTCATAAGTCAGGTCAATTCCGAGTTGCCTATTCGAGGAACTAATGAAGAATGGTATTATAGTCGCAATCCCTTCATAAGTCAGGTCAATTCCGAGCTCGGCCCTTTTTCACGTCGCAAAATCATGTGGTTATCACTCCATTTCCGCAGACCTACCAACGAAAATATGGAAAATGACATATTGTCCTCCTTCCCCGCCGACCATACATGGCGTAACATACTAATTTAATGGATAAATAGGTTACTCCGCGAACCCCACCACAACCAATTTTAATAGATATGCAATAACAATATGTTACAGAACGAACTAGCGGTTGCCCAGAGGTTCGCGGAGTAGCCTAAACGATCCCTACAAGACGATCTATTCAGTTGTCAAAGAACACCCATGCCTGGGACAGGCGCAACGAAGAATGAAAGTCTGCTTTTGCAACATATTGAATTCTAATCAAATATTTTGACTTTCATATAAACCAATGCATCCACCTGCATCTTGCAGATGTACACTTTTCAAAACAATTTTATTCACAGTTGCGGAAAATCTAAAAAATCCTTTACTTGTACAAATTCGGCAACTGTTTCGAAGATGCTATTGGCCGTATGTTCATTCACAGGTTGAATGCCATGTGCCAGTATGGAGTAGTTTCTGCTGCTCTGAATATCCTTGATTTTCTTTTCGTTCTCGAAAAATCTGTTTCCCGCATCATGCCCGGCTACCTGTAAAACCTTATACGTCGCCTGCAGCGGCAATTTTAAAAGGCCATTTTGGGGATTAATGTATTTCAGTTTGAATTCATCCCGAATTGCTGCGGGAATACTGGTAACCTTGACCTTATCTGTCCCGCATCCTGTCGTTTTCTCGAAGCATATCTGGCCATAGAGTTCCAGTGCCCTGTAGACACGTGCCGCGGCGTCATCATAGCGCTTGTCTGCCATTCGACGGCGGGCATTGTTCAATAAATCCTCTACGAGGGTAAAATCATGCCGCGTCATGTCCTTTGTGCCTTCAAGAATAGCCGTGAGAACAGCGAAACATTGCCGAGTTTTATCCGCAAACCCCAGCAGATCTTCATTCGGATAATGAGTGAGATATTCATCCATATGGATAATACCTTTCTGCATCGAATTCAGGGCCGAGCGGTGGTTGAACTGCTCCCAGTGAAGAAATCCCTGAGTAACAGGCCGAAGAAACTGGAAAAAATTCTTTATCTGTTGGGGTAATTCCCGCTTGCAAAAGTCAATAATCTGGATCACAGAAGCATATCTTCGGCTATTGAACAGCGTAATGATCTGCCTCCGCTCTTCCTCGGCAAATATGGACCAGGGACTCATCTCTGGAAACATCTTTTCATGACCGCTTACTACCGTACCCAGTCCGTCCCTGTTGCGCAACTCTCCGCCCACATAATTGAACTGATAAGGCTCCCCGATTGTTGCCAGGATCAGCGCCGCCGTCATCACCTTTGTGCCGCCGGTATAGTCTACCAGGACATCCTCCGGCGCCGTGCCGGATTGCCTCACTCTGTCCACGCACTTTCGCGCCGCCTTGTAACATTCAAACATGATGTTCGGGTTTTCGGTAATCTCGCTTTGCACAGACGGTTTTGCAGAGAGAACGGACAATATCTCACCGGCTTTCAGGATGGAATCGTGGGATGAGAGAAACACGATCTTCTCCGGTTGATGCTCCAAGATGCTTTTCTGCAACGGTTCCGGTGAGCCGCCAAGAGACATTATCATCATTTTAGTCATGAATTATCTCTGTTGTCCGTATTGAAACTTGAACCAGACGCTCCAAATTATTCATTTGCCTGATTTGCATGGTGTTCCATGGCTTTCCGGGACAGATCTTCAACCGTCATGTTTTCCCAGAGACTTTTACGCCATTCTGTATAGTCGAAATTATCGCGCTTGATGAGAGCTATAAACCGTTCCGCCTCGACCAGATCCAGCTTCTCAAAAATAGCCTGGAAACCGTCGTGCTTGATCAGTGTGTCAGTTCTCATTTTTATACCTCCAAATTAATGAATTCCACTGGATTGATTATTTTCAGGTCAACGACAGACGTCTGCTTCGCTAAGATGCCCTTATCCACGGTCATAAAAAAGTCCGCCTTACATCCGAGTGCACAGGCGATGTGAAGGGAGTCTTTTATACCGAATCCGGCCTCATGGAATCGTGACGCATCTGCGAGTATTGTCGGCGCTGCCATGATTGTTATGGCAGCAATCGAATGCCACCGGTAAATTGAGTTTCTCGCGTCAATGTCGGGATTAGCAATGTTTTCATAGTCAAGCATATAGCTCCATGCGAGTTCTATCTTTCCATCCTTGATTTTACGTTGAATAAAGAGCTTCGCTTCCGTTTCAAGATAGACACGGGCTGCGATTGATCGTCGAAAGGACGGTTAAAGCAACACAGATCCATATATACGAGCATAGTTATTACTCCTCTTTATGACCTTGTAATTATAGCGTGTCAACAGGTTGCTGTCCATTTTCTTTTTTCCCTGCAAAGTCATGGAGTTTACCTTCCTATTCTTCAATTGATCCTACTGGAGATAAGCCTTCAGTTTTTCTTTTGCTTTGCTTCCCTTGAAGACACCACCCATGTGGTCCTTGACAGTTTGTGCAAATTTCTGTTTATCGTCTTCTGACATGAGTGCCTTTAAAGTGTTGTCAATGGTGGATCCGATTTTTCCGGCGTCATTGGCCTTGATGCCTTTGACTGCATCACACCATTTTTCCAAGAGGGTACGCTCTACTACCGGGGGTTTTTCATCAAACGGTTTGCTCTCCTGCTTTGGTAGCCTCATTGACACAGTGGCAACTGCCGGTTTGTCCTCGGGAAGATCGTATGGCGCCTCCAGAACGACCCAGCCAAAGGGTCGCAGGGTGCTTTTTGCACCAGGCGCCGGTTTACGAACCTCTGCGGCGAGCCAGAAGGTTGAGGCGCCGATGGATGATGTTATCTGCTTGCCGCCACCGCGCATGATCTTGATTTGCCGGTGTCCTTCTATGGTCAGGCATTCTGCACCAGAATGACGACCAATCCGGAGAAGATGACCATCTTTCAATGGATCATATGGCGTACCCGCGATATCGACTGTGGCCAGTTGAAGATCTTCACGCTTCTTCTCATCTGTGTAGAATTTAATGGCATTATCAAAAAGAAGCTTCTGCGAAAGAGGTGTTTTGATTCCCGCATCGGCAAATGGTTCATCAATCGTAACCGAACCGGAAAAAACGGCGCCTGGTTCGATCACTTCGAGGATCTGATAAGGGCCGCGCGCTGTCTGATCGGATGGTTTTTTCTTTTCATTGACCGCATAGACGATCTTCGTTTTGACACCGTATAGGGGGGTAAAATCGGATACCTTGAGCATCCGCAGGGGATCGGTTTGAAAAGAACCCTTCAGGAGATCTTTCTCAAGTTCTTTTCCCTTACGTTCAGTGGAAGGAGAAACCTTAGCCAGCAGGTTGAGATAGGCTGTTCGCAATGCACCCTTGATGGCTGAGCCGGGAATGTAGGGCAACTTCGAGTTAATATTGAAGGCCGTCCGGTTGATGGTAAACTGGTTCATATCATTCTGAAGCCGCCTGTCTCCCATTTTCATTGTTAACAGGGCTTGATAATGGTCAATAAACCCCTTGCTCAGATGTACGCCACGGCCGGCAACCGGTTTGCCGCGCATAAATTTGTAAAGTTCCAGCTGAGAGTCTATTGTGCCTCTGGCGCATATCTGGCTGAACAGGGATTTGTCTTTATCAGACAGACTGTCTATAAAATCAATAGGATCAAAAGAAGTCAGCGCCTGAGCGTTTTCATCCACGACAAAACCAGTGGGTTCATAGACCTCATCACAACCAACGTGAATCGGCGCCAATGTTCGGAGGAAGAAAATATTATGACTCTTCATCTTTCAAGCTCCAATGTGAAAGGTAGATAAAGGGCGTAACCCTGAACGATGGTTCTTTCATCACACTTCGATACGCCCGTAATGGCCTGCCCTATATAGGGTTTGGCAAAGGCATTATTTCCCTTTGGCATAAAGACCGCTCCCTCGTCTGCCATAATTACAGGGTTTTTAAAAGGGTTGGTTGAACGGGCCAGGGTGTCTCCGTGTTTGCCGAAACGAACAAAAGGGGTAAAATAACTTGCGGCGTATGCACCTTTTTCCGGGACAACGGGGGAAAGGACATAACAGGCATTCGGCGTTTTTGCAGAGGGAAACGCAATTTCTTTAAATCCGCATACCAAGAAACGTCCGCCGCCCGTGGAAGCATCTCTGCCAAAACCGGTTTTCCCGATCCGCTCAATGCCTTTACGCACCCTTTCAATATCGGTTGCTTCCTCATCGATCAGGATAAATAAGGCCAGCTCCGCATCATGAATAAAACATGTACCCGATTGCTCGTAGGGTGCAAAAATGCCGAGCCCCGTGGTCATGGTCGTGCGATTGATCGTGTTGTGCTGCTGGTCAAAGTCGCGGGTATAAGTGGTTGGAATCTCTTGCCGGTGACGGGAGGCAAGTTTTCCGATAGCCAGCCCGGCGAGTTCCCCATCTGTTTTGTATACAGCATGTTCCAGAGTCATCGACAGATTGTCGGCCAGGAGCATCCACTTCAACTTGGCCTTTTCCTTTCGTTCCTTCATCTGCTTACATCTGCCGATAGATTTAGACGCCGGGAAAAGAAAGGAGATGGGAATGTCCGGTTTTCTTACGGCATAACGGGAGCTGGCATCGGATAACCTCGGCCAGGCAGATGAGAAAACGGCAAACGGTCTCTCTGGGTATTGGGCGATCCACTTATCCAGACCACCATTCAGCAGACCGGGATCATAGGCCGCCTGCCAGCAGAAATGGCCAAAGATCGTGTCCCCTTTCAAGGGGGTGCCAAACCATCCATCAGGTCTGATCGTGATCTCGTAGAGTTTCAAGATGACCCACCTCCATCCTTAAAAGAGTTTCAGGTTGTCAAATTTATGCTGAAGTTCGCCATCGGCAAACTGAAAGGCAACCTTTCCGTAACCTCGGCTGCCACTTCCGCCGAGTGCATCCATTTGAAGCAATTTCAAACCGCGAAGCAAGTAATCAAAAAGTTCATCCTCATTCTCGTTGAGAAGCTTGAGTGTCACGGAGAAATCGAATTCCACATCGGCAGGGACCCGTTCGGAAAAACGAGGATTCTGTGCAGTTCCTGTAATGCGGTCGATACTGTTTTCCGACTTCACTTCGGTGAGACTGAGTCTTTCGCGATAGGCTTTGTCACGCCATTCCTTCGTCAGCTGACAGTCGGAAAAAGATACGCGAGTCGGTCCGATTCCCAGCTCCTCAACAATTTCAGGATGTGAACCGCCCGTACCGAAAACCTTGACAATCTTGATGGCCTTTTCCTTTTCAGTATCTGTCAACTTTTTGATGAGATCGGCCTGAATAGGACGGCCCTCTGATTTTATCACCAGGCCGCTTTCCATTTCCAACAGTGATCTCACCTTGCCTTTTATGGACGATCCGGGGATGTAAGGCTCCTGAGTATGGGGGTGCTTGACGACGGGGTTATCCGTCCCGCCTATGTGCATTTCCATATCGCCCGCGCCGATGTGCAGTCCACTTTTCAGAATGATTTTCCCTTTGATTTCCTTTATGTCAATAAGCTGCATATGTCCCTCCTATGAAGCATCGTATTGCTTGTAAAAACCCATGAAAGCCTCGAACAGATTGGTAAAGACGGCAAGATCTTTACTATCGCGAATCTGACCGATCGAGTCTTTCATGAAGGATGTAAAGTTCCCTGTTACCAGCTTGCGCCCCTCCGCATAGGCTGCCTTGGCAATGAGCATGTTCACATAAGGGATGATGCTGTCCCATGCCTCCGCATTTGATCGGTTATTGGCGATAGAGTTCAGTCGCACAACCTCGTCATAGAATTTGCGGATCTGGGTACGCTTATTCCGTTCGGGCCTTTCCTTAATGCCTTCTTCGTGAATGTCTTTCGCCAGCTTTTCCGCCTTTTTGGAAAACAGGGTTGGATCAATCAGGCGGCCTGTCTGATCTTTGTAAAATTGAATCATCTTTTCCTCCTATCTGTTGTTGTAAATGACATCCCACAGAGCAATCCTGAGGCTGCTTCCATGTTCTTCCAGCCATTGTGCTGTCTGGGAGAATTCCTTTTTCATGCGCTTCTTTTCATTCTCGTCCCCTTTGATCGTCCTGCCGATGTTCCGTTCCGTCGAATAGCGGAACAATGCCCGCCATTTCAGACATTCCATATCTTCCAAGTGAATTCCCTCCGGAGAACTCGCCAGCAAAGATTTTTCCTGCCCGGCCATATTGATAAAATCATTCAAGCGATAAATCATCGCACTATTCACCATGTTTTCCTGCTGCCATCCTTCAAGCTGCTTCCTGATTTCCTGAAGGGAAATGAAATCTTCCCAGGTGACGGTTTCCGCAAAAATAGTCACCCTGTTGCGCCCCTCATCCTTAAATCCCTTGGACATTTCCAGTGCTGTTTCGGCCGCTTCCGACATTTTATCGATTGGCGCATGGGGCTTCTGCAGACTGATTCCGGCGGAAAAATGAAGTTCCTTATTTCCACAGGTATAAGCGGCAAAACGATTGTGTAGCAATTCGACAAGTACGATCATCCTGTTCCAAGGGCCAATGAGAAAAAGGTCGTCGCCACCGGCAAAAACTGTATAGACATCCCGAAAACGATCGTCGGTTTTCAGCAAATGCGGCAAATACAGACAGAAGAAAAAATTCAGTTGCCGACTCAGGGTTGCGATACGGGAAAGGGTTATCTCCTCCTTGGCCAGCCCGCAAGACATGAGCAGGCCAAGCTGATCCACATCGGCCTTGAGAATTCCCAGGGCTTCTATTCCCCGGTATCCCCCGCCCATCTGATTCATCGCCTTGTTGGCGATGTGTTCGAATGTCTTGGGAGTTCTCAATTGCAACTGATCGATTCGTTCCTCTTTTTTCTGCTCACTCTTTTTCCCGGCAAGCAGTCTTTCATCGTTCAGATCATCTTCTGCGTAAACGGGGACATAACCGTTAATGAATTTCGCCGTTACTTTTCGGGTAATACCGCTTTGCGAATCAATAGAAATATCCCAGTATTTCAGGAGCTGTCCGCTTCTCGCCAATTGAGTTAGCTTGCTGTCGTCATCCTGAAACATCAACTGGTAAAAGCCAAAGATCGGCTCCTTGAGTCTGTTCGTTTTACTCTTCAGGTCTGCATCCGCAGTTGTTATAGCAATCCGTTTATTCTTAACCAGGTTTTCACCGAGAAAGATGTGATCGTGGCAGATCCGGCAACAGTAACCGTCATCGTCCCGATCTTTCGTTCCTTCGCTGGATGGTCTTTTCCCGCAGTACGGACAGAGCGGAGGATTGAGGTCGTTTCGAAAGTTATCGAGATAGCCGTCCACAGCACCGCCAAAACGGTCAAGATCGATTTTCTGAAGCTTTCTTTCGGCCATTTTCTCATTCAGGGAATCGCGTATGTCTGCAAACCTTCCCTTTACAAAGTCGTCCGGTTTTGCCGCCAATTGTGTAATACCCATGGAGTTCTGCCCGAAGGAAACTTTGATCAGCCAGTCATTTATCTGTTTCTCTGCTCGTGCGGTTGCTTCTTTAGCCGCGGGCGTATTCGGTGCAATAATCATGAACTTCCCGGCAGCATTCAGGATAATGGATGAAAAAGAAATGCCAATTTCCCGGCAGATAAGATCCGCCGCAAACTCAGAAAAAAGCGATACTGAAAAGGAGCGACCACGGAGGATTTTCGCCCGGTGTCTTCCCGCTTCTCCGCTGTCACTGGATATAAAATCCTGAATCCCGTAAAAATCTCCACCGATCAGCAGAAACTTTTCTGCGGAATAATCCCGAATAGCGTCAATTCCCATGCTGCCGGTGTCACGATGGTAAACGTAAAGCGCGGCGGCCAATGCCGCCGTTACACGGGAATGATCGTAAAGAGAAACATCGGGAACAACCTTGCCGGCTCGCGCCGCCGGAATCGCGGAAGTACAGATCAGCATTAGGCTGTCGAAGTGCTCAAACCAGAGCTCAATGCTGTCGTTTCTATGAAGCAGTTTTTCCAGAGCAAAGATAAATTGATCAAAGAGTTCTTTATATTCCCCCAACGCCTTTTCGTTACTGGATGGCGCCTCCTGTTCACGGTGCTGCGGGAAGATGCTTTGTGGTGTCAGTCCCTTGAGGGGATAGACATACTGCTGCTGGATTGGATCGGTCTGCTTTTCAGAATCCGTAGGTGTTAATTTTTCAAACAACGGCAACAATCGTGTTTGCTTGTAATCCTTTGGGGCAATGGCTTCATTGTATTCTTTGTCGAAATTGGCTCGATCCCACCCGCTGCTGATACGGTCTGCCATGGCGATAATCCACTGCATAGGTGTTTTCGGTACATGATGACCGGCAGCCAGATTTATGAAAGTATCTTCCAGACCCCAGGCGGCACGGTTAAACTGGGCAGGCAGCAGCTTTTCGATATTGTCGATAAAGGCGGCGGTATGGACAGCGTGCCGATGCGTATACCTGTCATTGAAGAACGGTTGATACAGGCCACAGTTATTATTGATGAATTCATCCGTCACCGTCATGGCATCCTCGGCTAATTTCCCGATATCGTGGACCAGTCCAGCCATTGCCATCTTAAGAACAGTATCATCCATATTTCTTCCCCCTTTAAAGATTAAGGCACAGGATAACAGAAAACTTGTCTTCTTCAATATCGGCAACGTTGCCATTAATTATGCCGTGGTTGTTTTTCACAGGATCACCCGAATTTTTGCCCGGTCGATCTTCAGGCCGTAACGGGTGTCCGGCTTTATCCCGACGCCTTCGATGGCGATTTCCGGTATGGTGGTAAGACCGAATCCCTGCTGCAGAATCTCCCTGATCTTCGACTTGGTGGAGTTGAAGTTAGCCTTGGTCAGGCCGAGGATGCCGGAGTCGCTCATGGCGGCATGATCGCGACTGAAGGTGATCCTGCGGTAGAGGTCGGCAATCTGCGTCTGGCAGGCAAGTATCTCTTCCATTTCCGCATAACAATCCGTACAGTCCCGGCAGGTGGCAGAATCCTTTGAACAATCCCGTTTCCGCATGGCAAAGAAGGCATACAGAGCGAGACGAGACGGCGTCATGTCCGCCTCCCGCTTCTTGTACACGACCTTCCGCTGGGGCAGATCGATCACCAGCAGCGGGATATCCTCCCGGATCAGGGACAGAATCAGGCCGGCTGGGTCTTTCGGTTCCCGAAGCATGGCGTCGGAAAGCTGATCGCGGATGGACACGAATGGCAGGGGCACAAGATTGATCTTCGCATATTTTGTTTCCTTGAAATAGGGCTGCCCTTCCTTGTCGTGGAGTTCGATGGTCACGGAATTGCGAGGGGGATAATAGAAATACCGATTGCTCTCGAATTCGGGAGAGACAAGGCAATGATAAACCCGATCCTGGGGCCGCCCGTAAAACTGTGCCGCAATCATGAGACAGGCGCTCATCGTCTTGCGTCCTCCGGCAATGGAAAAGAATACCGCCGTGTCGGACTCTTTTGTAAACCGGAAGGCCAGCTCCAGACATTTCTTCAGTAGCCATTCGTTTTCTTCTTCCCCAGCGATATCATCCAACTCAATACTACTAGTATCCGTCACTGTGTGGACGTGATCCGGTCCGAAGGCGATGGCGCCGGGATCAATTCCATATTCCTTGAGGTAGCGATAATAATAGCCATCCCCAGGTGAAAGCAAACGGGCGTTGATTCCTTCCTTGCCCTCCCGTGTCGTGATTACATGGATGGCGTCCACGCGGCGATCCTCCTGCTGGAGGGCGAACAGGGTCTCGGTGATAACCTGGGGTGTCAGTCCGACAACGGCCAGAAGGATGTTTTTCATAGGCTAATGTCCCTTTGAAAATCCGAACGGGCGACTACGAGCCGCCCCTATGTGGAAATCTTGATCTTGCCCAGGCCGAAGGCCGTTTGTTTTCCCAGGTGCAATGTCTCGCAGAGAAGCAGCAATGGAATGAACTCTGTCAGATCTCCGCAATAAGCAATCTTCCCAATCAAACCACCCATCAGCATTTCCTGATCCTGACGGTTCGACCAACGCCGCCAATCGAACCAGTGGAGATGGGATTCTTCGATCGTAATTTCCTGCGCTCGTCGAACGAGGCCCCGATAGTCGAGAGCTGGTTCGCCATCGCCATAAGCAGCAAAAAGGGAGGACACTCGCCGCAATGCGGCCCTGATTAAAACGTGAAAGGGAAGTGCGGACTCCAGTTCATTCAGGTATTTGAGTCGTAGGGGGGTGAGGAGAATGATTTCCATTCGGTGAACAGGGCTGGATGGAGTGGCTGGAAAGACCATATTTTCAGGCAGATAATTACCCTGAATCTTTCTGGCTGCGCCTGTATATATCTCCCCCCCGTTTGCCGTAACTTTTTCCAGGACAAACCGGGGACGATGCCCGTTGATTCGTTGACCGGCGCCCATCTGTCCCATCTGTTCAAAGGCAAAGATAAAATAAGGGAGGGACTCGTTGAAGCGGCCAAAAAGAAAAAGCGTGAAATCAAAGGCATCACCTGCTGAGTAATGGGTTTGTGTGTCAGGTGGTGGTTCGAGCACATAAGGATGCGGCGGGGCCGCCAGACGCTGTTTCCCTTCGCTAAGGCGTCCGGCAGGTGTTTCAAATACTTGGGCATAAAGACACTTCCCGTTCAGCAGGCAGGTAGAGCAATCGCCTGTTTTCAGGACACAGACGACCTTCCTCAGGGTATGGCCGAAGAGACCACGAAAGGTGGAACCCTTATAAGGGGGAAGGAGGGCTTCTTCTTCAAAGACACTATTGAAATGGTATTTACCGAAGTGCATCATGTCCCCAACAGAACTTCCTTAGTTAAGGCACATTCAGTATACTAACTGCTAAACGAAAGACAAAATCAGCAACGTTGCAACATGAGCTGTGAATCCAATTTGCACTCATGGATATGTTGAAAGGAGATGGCTTATGAATTAAGACTTATTTCGGTTAACACATTATCTCGGACAATACAACTGTTTTATCAACTTCAATGACTTAAGGCATTAAACCGGCAATCCTTGCGCCATATTTTCCGCTCCACTGTCAGCATATTTCATAGTCAGCCGAATCATCACGTCCTTATCACGGAGATTCGATTCCGCCGTCAGGAGCGTCAAGGCGGCCAGGCCGACGTCGTTGATGATAGCTTCTCCGGACGGCAGGAACAACCGGCTGTTGCAGATACCAGAGATTGAAGATATCGCGGCCATTGAGGTAACGTCGTTCCAGGAGCGCGCAGATTTTGTCGGAGAGGATCTCCGGAAGGGTTTCCATCACCAGCACGGCCTGGGACGCGGCACTCGGAAATCGCCGGAGGCGATCAGGTAGGAAACGGCGGGAAGCGCCGACAGAATATGGTTTTTCGTTTCCATGAGGCTCTCTCAGCCGGTAGTCCGCAAAGAACTTTAGGGCCGGGTCGATTTGTAAGACAGGGTCAAGGCGCCCAGTCCGAAATGGGTGACCATCTCCCTTTCCATGCCTTCAGCGTCCGATTCAGCTTCGCGCGAACGGCATCGGCGCCGAGGGGCGTCACAGAATCCAGGTCATCGGAAAACCGGCTTCCGCCGTTGCACCACCGTAGCGCCGTTCCCTCCTGAAAGATCAACTCTCGACTTCCTGACAGGGAATAGAGTTGATTCAAAAGGATCAACTGGGCGATCTCGGCCTTCCGGACGTATGTCTCACGGTAGTTCTTCATGGTGGTTTACATTATAATACATTTTGGTATTGTTTTATGAACATTTATTTCACCATTGCCGCCCTCTCCGAGATGGACGCCCTCGAAGCCCGTCGTGCATTTACTCAAAAACAAACATAATAGTTGACAAGCACTTCCAGGTTACCGTCATGTTGGCGAAATGAACAGACCTTGAGCCAATATTTTGTCTTGACATTTATTTACGCTTTTTATAGGGTGCCGCCAATTGAATCTGTTTGAGGAGGATTAAGATATTGGGGGAAGAAGCCGACAAAGAGGCCCTCAAGGGAATTTTGGTGTTTTACGAAGGGAAAAGAAAAGAATTGATCCCAATCTTACAGGAGGCTCAGGGGATTTATGGCTATCTCCCTGAAGAGCCGATAGAGATGATTGCAGACTTTCTTAAGATCAAGAAAGGTGAAGTTTATTCGGTAGCGTCTTTCTATAACCAATTCAGGCTCATACCTTTAGG
>DATESZ010000194.1:0-10985 GCA_035283845.1 Syntrophales bacterium
TTGAGGAGCCGGCGCTGCTCTCCGCCTTCAAGGAAAGCGACGGGCAGGATTTTATCTTTGAACCGGAGTAGCTCTAACCGGTAATTCAGGAAGAACTATGGGAAAATTTTTGGAAGAAGTGAACAAAAGGATAGACGGCGTCCCGATACAGCGATGCTATCACTGCCGGAAATGCACGGCAGGGTGCCCTCTGGCCTTTGCCATGGAGTATAATCTTGATAAGGTCGTCCGGATGATTCAGATGGAAAGACGGGACGAAGTTCTTAAGAGCGCGACGATCTGGCTCTGCGTATCCTGTGAGACCTGCATCACGCGCTGCCCGAACGAGATTGATATCGCGCGGATGATGGACGTTTTGCGGGAAATGGCCATAGAAAGCGGAGTCGGGGCCAAGGAAAAGAATATCCTGAAGTTGCATGAATCTTTTCTGGCCGGTATCAAGATGAGCGGCCGGATCAACGAGCCGTTGCTGATCGCCGGGTATAAGTTGAAATCCGGTGATCTCTTCTCTGATCTGGCCATGGGAATGGATATGTTTTTCAAGGGTAAACTTGCCCTGATCTCGCCGGGTACAAAGGATATGGGAACGGTAAGGAATATTTTTAAGAAAACGAAACAAAAACGGCAAAAGGAGGAAGGGCGTTGAAGGTTTCTTATTATCCGGGCTGCGCTCTCCATGGTACGGGCAAGGAATTTGACCTTTCCGTGAAAGCGGTGAGCAATGCCCTGGGAGTGGAGTTGAAGGAAGTTGATGACTGGTCCTGCTGCGGCGCTTCGTCGGCCCATGCCACGAATTTCAAATTGTCTGTTGCCTTGCCGGCGCGGGATCTGATAAGCGCTGAGAAGGACGGGATTAAGGATATGATGGTTCCCTGCGCCGCCTGTTTCAACCGGTTAAAATCAGCCCAGCATCACCTCGCTAAGAATGATTCCCTGAAAAATGAAGTGGAAGAAATAATCGGCAGTAGTTACTTAGGAACGATTGCCGTCCGGAATGCCATTGACGTTTTTTCTAATCTTGTCGGACTCCCGGCCATAAGCAAGATGGTCACACAGCCCTTATCAGGACTGAAGCCCGTCTCCTATTACGGTTGTCTCCTGTTGCGTCCGCCCGATGTTTGCGATTTTGACGACCATGAAAATCCCGTCCTCCTCGACGGCATCCTGAGGACGCTGGGAGCGGATGTGCGCCCATGGTCTTACAAGACCGACTGCTGCGGCGGGAGCCTCACTATAAGTAAAACCAGGCATGTGGTCCGCCTGGTGGATAAGCTGATAACCATGGCCAGGGAGGCAGGGGCTAATTGCGTGGTTGCCGCCTGCCCGGTCTGCATGGCAAATCTCGACATGAGGGCAAGCGAAAGCCTCCGGCTTCCGGTTTTTTATTTCACCGAATTAATGGCCCTTTCGATGGGACTGGAAGAACCGGAAAGCTGGTTTAAGATGCACCAAGTGGACCCGAGGCCGCTGCTTCTGGGCCTGGGTCTGATTTAAAATGTGGGAATAACCTTCATGCCCGGGTCGGGGGACAACGAAGGATGAAAATCACCCCCGCCCCTCCCTCCCCCGTCGAGGGGGAGGGATACAGGGAGGGGGACATTTTCATATAAAGCAGAAGCCATAAAAAGTGGTAAATATGTATCTAAGCCATAGTTAAGGGAAAATATGGAAAAACGACTGATAAAAAAAGAGGAGCTTCCGGCCCTTATCGGAAAGATATCCGGAGACATGCAAGTCTATGGGCCTGTTAAAGAGGACGATTATGTCCTTTTCAGGGCCTTGAAAAAGGGCGAAGAACCGTTGACAGTTTATGCCAATTCCCGAAATGCGCCCAAGCAGTTTCTTTTCCCTCAAAGGGGAGAGTTGATGAAATATACCCTGACGGGGAGGGACATGAATTTAGCCGGTAAGGAAAGTGAAAGCAATCCAGCCGTCCTTTTTGGCGTCCGCCCCTGTGATGCCCATAGCTTCGTCCTTCTGGACATGCTTTTTGACCAGGAAAATTTCAAGGATCCCAACTATATTGACAGGCGGGAAAAAACGACCGTCATAACGCTCGCTTGCGTCCATCCGCCTTATAGCACCTGCTTTTGCACCGCCGTCAACGGGAGCCCCACATCTTCGGAAGGCGCCGATATTCTGCTTACGGACATCGGGGATATATATCTTGCTGAATTCTTGACACCGAAGGGGGAGCGCCTGTTGCCCCGTTTCGGAGAACGCGCAGATGCTGATGAAACATCCCTGAGGTTGAAAAAAGAAATAGAGGTCCGGGCCGCCGGGGAAATAAAGTCAACCCCACCGGCAAAAGACATTAAACCAATCCTCGACGGCATATTCGAACATGCCTTCTGGGATACAATCCACGGAAGATGCCTGAAGTGCGGCGCCTGCACCTATCTCTGCCCCACCTGTCACTGTTTCGACATAACCGACGAGACAAAGGGGCGCGACGGGGTCAGGATCAGGAACTGGGATTCCTGCATGTATCCGCTTTTTACCCGGGCCACATCGGGGCATAATCCCCGGCCATCACAGAAGGAAAGATGGCGCCAGCGGGTCATGCACAAGTTCAAGTACTATGTGGACAACTTTGGCAACATCTCCTGTGTCGGATGCGGGAGATGCGTAATGCTTTGCCCGGTAAACATAGATATCAGAAAAATAATCTCGGATATTGCTGAATTGTAGTGGAGAGTCAGATGCTCAATCCATATCTTCCCATTCCCGTCGTCGTTGACAAAATAATTACGGAAGTCGATACGAAGGATATTAAAACATTTCGCCTTACCTTCCTGAACAAGGAAGATGAGAAAAATTTTCGTTATCTGCCTGGGCAGTTTGCGGAACTTTCCGTTTTCGGCAAAGGCGAATCGCCCATCGGGATCGCTTCTTCGCCCACGCAGCCCGGCTATCTGGAATTCACCGTACAAAAGGCGGGCGTGGTTACGAGCGCGCTGCACGATCTCGAAGAAGGGGCGCAGATCGGGGTCAGGGGGCCGCTGGGGAACTCCTGGCCTATTGAATTTCTGAAAGGGAAGAACATCGTGATCGTGGGCGGCGGTTTTGCCTTTACCACCCTGCGCTCACTGATCAACTACATGCTTTACGAAGAGCACCGCGCCAGTTTCGGGAAGATCACCGTTGTTTACGGCGCCCGGATGCCGGGGCTCCTTCTATACAAAGAGGAACTTGCCGCCTGCGAGCTGCGGGATGACATTGATCTGAGTATCACGGTGGACCGGGGCGATGAGAGCTGGAAGGGCAAGGTCGGTTTTGTGCCTACTATCTGCCGGGATATCAGCCCCAGCGCGGAAAACACCGTGGCCCTGATCTGTGGACCGCCGATTATGGTGCGCCTCACCTTGCCTCTTTTCTTCGAACTGGGCTTTTCCAGGGAAAATATCTATACCTCTCTCGAGATGCGGATGAAATGCGGCATCGGCAAGTGCGGCCGCTGCAACGTAGGAAGCAAGTACATCTGCAAGGATGGGCCGGTCTTCTCTGTTGCCGAGATTGACCGGCTGACCGAAGAATTTTAGTGAGATTGTCTTCTATATGAGCCCGGCAAGGAATCGCCCCGCCGAAATAATCCTTCCCCCGCTCTATAAGAGGGTATCATTTTCAAGCTTCTGGAGATAAACGGAAAAACCGGCGTAATTCTTTTAATATAGCTTCTTTTTCTCCCAATGCGCTTGCCAGATTTCTAAACTTGGCGCCTTCAGGCAAGCCTTTCGTGTACCAGAGAAGATGCTTACGAAAATTGCGGCACCCGCGCGCTTCGCCGTAATATGCCGTTTCCATCGCCAGGTGGCGCTCAATGACCGCCTCCTTTTCCGCCAGGGATGGAGAAACAGGCGTATTACTGCCCGTCAGTCGCGCTGAAATTTCTCCCACAAGCCAGGGGTTTCCCAAGACGCCCCTGCCGATCATTACCCCGTCACAGCCGGTAGTTTGCACCATTCGTGACGCATCATCGGCGCTTCGTATATCTCCGTTGCCGATAACGGGAATATTGACGGCTTCTTTTACCGCTTTAATAATATCCCAATTCGCCTTGCCGCCGAACCCCTGATCGGCAGTGCGGGGATGAACAATCACCCCATCGGCCCCGCAGTCCTCGGCAATACGTCCAATTTCGACGGCATTTATCTCTCTTTGGCTCCAGCCGGAACGAATTTTTACCGTCAAGGGCAAACTTACGGCCTTTCTCGCCTCTTTTATAATACGGGCAACTTGCAAAGGATTTTTTAGTAATGACGCGCCGGCGCCCGTACGCGCCACTTTTCTCACGGGGCAACCCATATTAATGTCGATTGTATCGGCCCCACAACCGGCCGCGATTTTTGCCCCTTCGGCAAGAATGGCGGGGTCGGCGCCAAACAACTGTACTGCGAGGGGCTTGTCCATCGGGGAAGAAAGCAGATATTGCATACTCTTTGCCGATTCCCTGACCAGGCCGTTGACGCTGATCATTTCGGTGCAGGCAAGGGCGCAGCCGAAATCTCTCAGCAGCAACCTGAACGGCAAGTTTGTTATTCCTGCCATAGGCGCAAGCAATACATTATTTTTCAGCGACAAATTACCGATGCGCATGAACGGAACCTCTACTCTTCATTTCTTCCATGTAATGATGAGCCTTCCGAAGTTCCTTCTGCGTATTGATCCCCATAACTTCCCTATGATCGCCGGCAATAATGGTCCTGACCACACGGCCATCTTTACACGCGATAGCTACAATATCCGTCAGATAATACTCTTTCTGATTGTTATTGTTATTGATCTTCATGAGCGCCTTAAAGAGGAAGTCGCTCTCAGCGCAGTAAATACCCGTGTTAATTTCTTTTATTTTCTCTTCTTCCCTGGTCGCATCACGTTGTTCCACGATCCTTAAAACATCCCCCCCGGGACCTTTTACAATCCTTCCGTAACCGGCAGGATCGGGCAAAACAGCAGTCAAAACCGTAACGGTTGATCTTGATGCCCTGTGGCAATCCAGCAGGTTTTGCAACGTGGAAGACTTAAGAAGCGGCACATCGCCGCAAATGATAAGAATGGCGCCGTCATAATTTCCAAATATCCGGCGCGCCTGGAGCACCGCATGGCCAGTGCCCAATTGTTCACGCTGTTCAATGAAGATCAGGTTCTGCTCCCCGAATCTTTCTCTAACCGCGTCTGCCTGATACCCTACAATCACAACAATCTTTTCCGAACCGATATCCTTTGCCGCCTCCACCACGTAACTCAATATAGGCTGCCCGCAAAGAGGGTGAAGCACCTTAACCGTATCGGACTTCATTCTCGTCCCTTTGCCGGCGGCAAGTATGATGGCGCTCAATTTTTCAGGTTTCTCAACAAACGTCATCCTATGTTAACGCTCCTTATTGACCATCCCATCCCGCGCCGCAGGGAATTCCACCAGCACCTCGTTAATGGTTTTCATATCGGCATCTTCAATCACAAAAATGGCGTCTCCCTGTCGCCAGGAATCCTTCCTCTTTGGTATCCTTCCCATCTTATACAATAGAAATCCCCCCAGTGTCTCATAGTCGCCCTCCGGTACATCCAGAGGGAAAAGCTGGCGAAGGCGTTCCACGCTGATCCGGGCATTGAGGAGGTAATTCCCGGCGCCGATTCTTTTGTATAGTTTATCCCCCCTTTCGTACCCGTCATCTATTTCACCAACTATTTCCTCAAGAATATCTTCAATCGTTACTATGCCGACTGCTCCGCCATATTCGTCAACGATAACGGCCATTCGCTCATCCCTCATTTGCAATTCGATTAACAGGTCTTTTGCCGGCTTTGTCTCCGGCACATATAAGACTTCACGATTAAGAAATGATTCCAGGGTATCATCTTGAGAAAGAAAAGGCCGGCCGGCGCTGCCGCCGCGCATGGCCTCCAGCAAATCAAAATAGTCAAGGATGCCTGTAATATTGAATACCTGTTCCCGATAGACGGGTATGCTTAAGTACTTATTTTCCTTGATAATAGAAATTGCCTCCCTGAGGGTGGCCGTTACGGGGAGGGACATAACCGCAGAAAGGGGAATCATGATTTTATCCACCGTTAACCCGGAAAAATCAAGAATAGCCTTTACCATCTCCTTTTCCGTACTCAGGATATCGCTATTGCTGCCTTTATCCTCAAGGATAAATTTCAGCCCATCCTTCGTGATGAATGGGGAAATCGCCACCTTTTCGCGGACAATAACACTTACTGCCCGGCGGGATATATGGGAAATCAAAAAAACCAGGGGAAAAAATATGAATGAGGCAACCGAAATGAACCGAGCCAGACGGACAGCCATAAACTCTGCATGCTGCTGAAATATATTCCTGATGACAATCATGAAAATCAGCAAAGGGATCATCACTATCGCTGATACAATCTCCCCCTTCTCCAGTCCGAAGAGGGAAATGAACAGGGCGGTTGCCGTCGAAGTCCCGGCAACAATGGCCAGATCGGTTCCTGTCAAGGTTGTAGCAAGGAACCACTCCGGTTTCTCCAGAAGTTTTAAGGCATAATTTGCGGACTTCATTCCTTTTTTAGCCTTGATTCTGATTTTATTAATATCAGAAGAAATCAGGGCAAGTTCAGCGCCGGAAAACAAACCTTCCATGATTAAGCAGCAAAATATCAAAAGGACGTAATAAAGTTCAGCCATCGACTTCTTCCCTTTGAACCTTTATCGCAACTATGCGGTTGCCGGAGATTTTTTCAACCTGAAAAGCATGATTGCCGAAAACAACCCCGTCGCCACTGACCGGCAGTTTACCGAAAAGATGAAAAACAAATCCGCCTATCGTCTTAAAATTAACAAGGGGAATATCCATTCCCGCAATCTCATTGAATTCCTTAAGAGACAACCTCCCTGAAACTATCATTGTCCTATCGTCAATCCTCTGCCACAGGTGTTCTATTATGCCATATTCATCGTAAACATCAATGAACAGGTGCTCCAGAATATCTTCTATGGTAACCATGCCGGATACAGACCCAAACTCGTCAACGACAATGGCAGTTTTCAGTCTTCTCAACTGTAACTCCCGGAGCAGCACACCGGCGCTTTTCTCCATGGGCACAAAATAAGGCTTTTTTATGAGTTTAGTTATGGGCGCAGGCAATTCACCCGCCACTTTTCCGCTTAATAGATCCTGCGCAAAAAGTATCCCCAGTATGTCGTCCTTGTCGGCGCCGTAGATAGGTATGCGGGAATGCCTGAGCTTGATGATTTCCTGTTCCATATCTTCAAGACCAAGCGAACCGGGCAGGCAAAACATATCCACCCTGGGGATCATGATTTCCGAAACCGGCTTGTCGCTCAGTTCGAAAACGCGATGGATAAGATCTCTTTGTGATTCTTCCAACGCCCCTTCCTGATGGCCTGCGTCTATCAGCACCTTGAATTCCGCTTCCGTTATGCCATCTTTTCTTGAACTATCACTTTCAGGTAGCAGGACACTGAGCCATCCGGTAATTTTTTCCAACATGACCACAACGGGGCGCGCCACCACATAAGAAAGCATCATAAAAGGCGAAAAAAGAGAGGCAAGACGGGCAGAACTGGCAACCCCAAGGGTCTTCGGAATGGCCTCCCCAAAGATAAGAATAGCCACTGTCGTTGCGGCAATAGCCATCCAATGCCCCTTCGCGCCGAAAACTCCTATAAAAAGAGCGGTAACCATGACGGAAATCAAAGCATTAGCCGCCTCGTTACCGACAATAATGGTGAAAAGCAGCCTTCTCGGATATTGCATCAGGTAGCGGACATAGCCTGAAAACAGCGGGTGCTCCTCTTCTATTCTGTGGAGATGCAGGGGGGTGAGGGAAAAAAAAGCCGTTTCACAACAGGAAAAAAAACCGGAAAGCAAAAATAACAAAAGCAGCTTAAAAACCGGATAATCCAATTTCAGTCTCCAAATTATTGATAAGGCATTGCTTTTTCATGGTGGGAGTATATGGAAAATGATCTTGTGTGTCAATTGAATTTTGACAACATTGAATTTTGGCCACAAAATATAGGGAACGGCGTCATCGTTTCCTTCCATCTGCCGTTTACCCCGTGAAACGTTGCTATAGTGTCCGTAGTAACGCACCATCTGCGCGCCCCGGTTGGGGATGTGGGAGCACGGGTTGGCCAGTCATTCCATGGCGGGGAAGCTCTTGCCTGTCCTGCCGTCTTTGGATGTATAGACGACCTTCCCCTCCTGATCCATGTACTGCATCTTTTCCTGGGAGAATGACGCCCGGATGATGTAGCGCGAGGTACTCCATAGCCGTTTCCTCGTCGGGCGAGATGCGGTTGCCGCAGAAGACGTGGAATCCGGAATGCCGCCATGTTGAGAGCATGGCGATCATCTCCTTCGTGATCTTTCCCTTGGCGAGGAGCATCTTGAATACCTTGTGTTGGAAGATACGATATGTCAACTACTATCAACTAATTCTGTGGCACCACATTTTTGAGATTTTTCGGATTTCTCAAAGAGCGATCTAAACATTACAAGAGGTTACAATGACGAACCCCCACGCTGCTGTAAAAGAAAAGTCAAACCCTATGCCGTTGATCTGAAGGTTGCTCATCCTGAGATGCTGAAGGCCATAACCGCCGCCAAGAAGAAAAATGACCGGGCTGATGCCGAGAAGATAGCCGATCTGTTACGGGTTAATCTTCTTCCGGAATGCCACATGCTTTCGGAAGAGATTCGGGAACTGTGGCGGATATTGCGGTATCGCAACCACATGTCCCCGGAATTCCGGAATTCCATGTCCTCGTGATTATGGCAAATGACCTGATAGCGCCACTTCGGAAACGGAACTTGTCAATGGCATGCCCAACCTGGACGCCAGTCAGCAGGACGACAATCAAGGTTGCTGCTTAAAAATATATCTTTTCATACCACTAACTCTTCATAAAGCCGCGGATAATTTTCCACTTCGTAGCGCGACCCTTCTCCTGGTTGACTTTGACTTTGCTTACGCAAAAGTTAAAGACTGCTATGGCAACAGCGGTAATATTTCAATCCCCCCGCCGGTCATACTGAAGCTGATGCTCCAGCAATTAGCAATTGAGCAATCGGGGACAGCCACTGATTGTTTTGGCGCAATGATTCTATTTAGTGGCTGTCCCCAATTTTCCAAGCATCAAGGAACCTGCCTTCTGCGTTATGTGCCCGTCTATGGCTGTCTGAACTATCTTCAGTCGTCTTATCTCTCCTACGCTCATTACGATTATATCCCCTTCGACCATAATTACCTCCCTTCAATAGAGAAATATTATAGCCTCTCATTAGCCCATCTTCCGCAGTTTGCTGTTAAATTCGAGATAATCTGGGAGGATTTTTTCTCATAGTTCAATGATTACAACCTGTGCTCTTTGAAAATCGGATGTAGTGAAGACCATCCCCTTGCAAGGTGCTGCGGAAGAGTTGATAATGCGCGCCATGTATCTCCGTCGCGCGACAAAAAAGAAAGATGGCATTGACTACGATAGCTGGCTTTTGGTTGAGTCAGTCCGTACCGTCCGTGGGCCCCGTCAGCGGGTTGTTGCCACCATCGGCAAACTCCCCGGCCTTGATCGAGAAGAGCGCGTTGGCTGGGAGGAGATAAGTCGAATTCTTAGTGGGAAGCCTCGTCCTGCGCCTGATCTATTTGTGCAGCCGGAGGAACCCCCTTCATGGGCCACGGTCAATATAAATGGAGTAAGCGTCGAGCGGCTCAGAAGCTTCGGCGATGTCTATCTGGGATTGCTCTTATGGAACAAACTTGGTCTTGCCGATTTCTGCCGGGAACATATTCCTTCAAGCCGTGAAGAGGTTCCTTGGTAGATAATGGCGGCTATTTTGGTTTTGGCGCGCTTTTGCGCACCATCATCGGAATTGCAGATTGCCGAGTTCTGGTATGGCAAGACTGCCCTGGACGATATGTTGGGGGTTGCCGATGACAAGATCAACGACGACCGGCTCTATCGTGCTCTGGATGCACTGCTTCCCCACAAGGACGCGCTGTGCCTTCATCTGCAGAAGCGCTACGGTGAACTATTCAGCAGCACCTTTGATTTTTTGTTTTATGACATAACCTCCACCTACTTCGAGGGAACGGCTAAAGGCAATGCCCAGGCCAAGAGGGGTTACAGCCGTGACAGCCGTCCTGATTGTCCCCAGGTCTGCATCGGCCTGGTGGCTACTCGGGAGGGGTTTCCCATTGCCTATGAGATCTTTGACGGCAACCGGTCCGATGTAACAACGACCAAGGAGATGGTTCAGATAATGGAGGCCAAATACGGCAAAGCCAATCGGATCTGGGTTATGGATCGCGGCATGGTGAGTGAAGATAACCTTGAGTTCATGCGCAAAGCCAGCGCACGCTATCTGGTCGGCACCCCCAAAGCCATGCTGAAGAAATTCGAGCAGCAGCTCCTCGAACAGAACTGGGAAAAAGTACAGCCTGGCGTTGATGTCAAGCTCTGCCACTCACCGGAGGGCACGGATGAAACCTTTGTTCTGTGCCGGTCTCAAGGCCGAAAGGAGAAAGAGAACGCCATTCTGAACCGCTTTGTTACCAGACTGGAAACCAAGCTAAACAACCTGGCATTCCAAGCCGAAACCGGCAAGGCCCGAGACAAGCAGAAAGTCGAACGGAGAATAGGGCGTCTGCTGGAACAAAATAGCCGCGCTGCTTCGTTGTTCACTGTTACTGTTACGGAGACCGGTGCAGGAAAAGACTCACGGCTTTCCATTCATGTTAAGAAGAACGAAGAACGGCAACAATGGGCACTGGAGACCGGCGGCAGCTACATACTACGCACCAACTGGACCGAAAGTGACCCGAAAACCCTATGGAACGGATCTTCCATTTTAGTTTTGTGATATTTTCGGTGTAAGTCGTTGATGTCGTTTTCTTTTACGTCCATCGGTAAGTTTTTTCCTGGTGGCTACATGTATCTGTCTCAAGGGAAGGACATCCGGGAGGCGGACACCGGC
>DATESZ010000195.1:0-9228 GCA_035283845.1 Syntrophales bacterium
CGCCGTCGGCCCCACACTGTCGCCCGCATTGTCACCCGTACAGTCGGCTATGACGCCAGGATTTTTCGGATCATCTTCGGGGAGGTGGAACACGATTTTCATCAGGTCGGAGCCGATGTCGGCAATTTTCGTGAATATGCCTCCGCAAATCCTCAAGGCGCTTGCTCCAAGAGACTCGCCGATGGCAAATCCGACAAAAGACGGGCCGGCCAGTTCTTTAGGCACAAAGGCAAGGATGCAGATCATGAAAAACAGTTCCACGCTGACCAACAAAAGGCCTACGCTCATCCCGGAGCGAAGGCAAATGTTGATGATGTTCATGGGATCGCCGCCGAGGGAGGCGAAGGCGGCACGGGAGTTGGCAACCGTATTGATCCTGATGCCGAACCAGGCCACGCCGTAGGAACCGAGGATGCCCATTACGGAACAGAAAAGGATTATCAGAACAGCGTTGAAAGGCGCACTCTGCAATCCGGCAAAATAATAAACGATGCAGATGGCGATCAAGACCCATAGAAAAGCAAGGAATTTGCCCTGCTGCGTGAGATAGGTTTTACAGGTTTCCCAGATAATGGCGGACACATCGAGCATGGACTTGTGGGCCGGCAGGTCTTTGGTCTGTTTGTATTGGATAAGCCCGAATATCATGCCTGTAGCGCAAATCACCAATCCCCAGTATAGAATCGAAAGACCCGCAACTGTTCCCCCGGCAATATTAAAAATTACGTTGGAAAGATCGGGTAACTTTATGTCGGCTTCCCCGGCAAAAGCAGCGGAACCTGAAAAGGTCAGACCAAACGCCGCAATAAATGACAAAAGACGATTTTTAACCATATACGTAACCTCCATAGATAAATATTATATAACTATCTCATTTATTGTTTTACCATGATACCTCTGCATGGCGGTCTCGACGCCGGACAGGATGACTTCCCCTACGACATCGCACGCCACGGCAAGAATACTGGGCACGGCGTTTTGTTCTTCCTCCGCAAAAGGCGAAAGGACATATTTTTCCACCATTGCCTTGCGCATCGGTTTGCCTATGCCTATCCTTACCCTGATAAAATCAGCGCTGCCGACATGCTGAACGATGGACATCAGCCCCTTATGTCCGCCTTCACCACCGCCTTTTTTCAAGCGAATCGTCTCGAAAGGCAAGTCCAGATCATCGTGAACTACTATCAGATCTTTAATATCTACCTTAAAATAGGAAACAAGCCTTTCAAGGGCGATCCCGCTTAAATTCATGTAGGTCTGAGGTTTAGCAAGGAGAACTGTCTCATTTCCTATTTTTCCCTTGCCGAACAAGGCCTCGAATCCTTGCTTTTTCAGCGGTATGTCGTGCCTGCCCGCCAGATAATCAAGGGTAAGAAACCCCAGGTTGTGCCTGCTGGATTGATACTGTTCCCCCGGATTTCCCAGGCCTGCTATCAGCTTCACTGGAGGGTCCACCCATGAAGTTCCCCGGCAAAAGGCTTATTTTGCCTCTGGTTCTGCAGAACTCTCAACAGTTTCAGTTTCGGTTTCAGTCTCAGTTTCTTCCGTTGCCTGCTTGACGACTTTCATAACCGATACAGTGGCGATTACCACATCATCAGTGTCGAGGATGGTCGCACCCTCGATGGGGGCAATGTCCTGCACCTTAAATGAATTACCTATTTGCAGACCGCTTATATCAACGGCTATGAATTCGGGACGCATTGCGGGAAGACAGGATACTTTCAATTCTCTTTTTAAATGATGGAGCTCGCCCCCTTCTATAACACCTATGGACTTGCCGGAAAGATGAACAGGGATATCAAAGGTCATCTTATGGTCCATGCTTATTTCATAAAAATCCGCATGGATATACCGCCTGCTCACAGGTTCAATCTGAAGCTCTTTGAGAATGGAAAGCTTTTCAAGCCTCTTGACCGGATCGTTAATGATCAACTTTATAAAGGTATTTTCCGCTTTTTTTCTTAAATTTGTAAGATCGGCTATGCTGACCGTAAGCAGTATCGTTTCTTTTCCCGGTCCGTAGAATACTGCCGGTATCAGACCATCGCTTCTAAACCTTCTTGAATATCCTTTTCCCGCAACTTCACGGATACGGGCATTTAATTCGGTTACTTCCATTTCAAGCCTCCTAAACAAAAAGTGAACTCACTGATTCATTATAATAGATACGTTTCACCGCCTCGCTCAACAAACCGGCAACAGAAAGGACGGTAATGCGTTTGCATGCCTTTGCCTTATCCCGGAGAGGGATCGTATCGGTAACAATAACCTCTTTGATATTTGATTTTTCAATGTTTTCTATGGCAAGGCCAGAAAGAACGGGATGAGTGCAACATGCAGAAATCTGAGTGGCGCCAGCCTCCTCAAGGGCTTGGGCGGCCTGGATCACTGTGCCTGCCGTATCGATCATATCGTCCAGAATGATTACACTGCTTCCTTTTACATTACCAATAATATTCATTACATGGGCTTCATTAGGGCCCTCTCTTCGTTTATCGATAATGGCGAGATTAGCGCCTAACCTACTTCCAAAGGCCCTGGCCCTGGCCACGCCGCCCGTGTCTGGGGAGACAATAACCATGTTGTCCTGGTAGTAGCTTTTCAAATATTCCAGAAGTACCGGCGTGGCGAAAAGATTGTCTACGGGGATATTGAAAAAACCCTGGATCTGTCCGGTATGAAGGTCCATGGCTAAGACGCGGTTAGCCCCCGCCGTAGTTATGAGATCGGCGATTAGTTTTGCAGTAATCGGCGCCCTCGGAGCGACCTTCCTGTCCTGCCTGGCATATCCGTAATAGGGTATCACGGCAGTGATGCGATCGGCAGAGGCCCTCTTCATGGCATCAATCATGATGAGAAGTTCCATGCAGGTCACGTTGACGGGCGGGCAGGTAGACTGAATAATAAAGACATCCATGCCGCGTACATTTTCGTCAATCTCCACCCTTGTTTCTCCGTCACTGAATGTTGTGACATTGGCCATGCCAAGGGGCACGCCCAAGTTTTCCGATATTTTCCTTGCCAGCGGCACATTGGCATTGCCGGAAAAAATTCTTATTTTTTCGAGCATCCTGTTCCTTTCACACTCCTTACTCCTTACTCCTCACGCTTCACTTTTCACGCTTTACTATCCGGCTGGGGCGGGAGGATTCGAACCTCCGAATGCAGGAACCAAAGTCCTGTGTCTTGCCGCTTGACGACGCCCCATTTTTATCGTTTTCGCAATCAGATGGAATGGGCGAGGCAAACCCACCATTTCCCTGACACCTCTTTTGTCAGTGCTTCTTTTGCCTTTAGCGCCCGGTCTTCTCTTTCAAAAATTCCAAAAACAGTCGGGCCGCTTCCCGACATCAGGGCGCCCCGGGCGCCGCATCTTAACAAAGCCTTCTTTAACTGATTTAACTGGGGGTGAAGATTAAGCGTAACCCCTTCCAAATCATTTTTGAGTCCTTCTATCAGGTTGTTGCCCGTCCTTATCTGAAAGCGCGGGATGCTATAATTTATAGTGTCTTTTGTCAATCCTAAATTAAGACCCTCATAAATCGCCTTTGTAGATACGGAGAAACCGGGATTGACAAGAAGGAACCACAGGGGAGGAATATTTTCGGCGGCTTGCAGGATATCTCCTACACCAAAGGCCCAGGCCGTTTTCCCAAAAAGAAAAAAAGGGACATCCGCCCCTAATTCTTTGCCTATTTTAATCAACTCTCCCTTACTTAAGCCCTTGCCCAGCATCTCATTCAAGGAAATAAGGGTTGTCGCCGCGTTTGAGCTTCCGCCACCCAGTCCCGCCGCCACCGGAATCTTCTTTTTTATGGAAATGGCGACGCCCTTTTCATAGGAGACACGCGATAGGTATGCTTTTGCCGCCCGGTAAACAATATTCCTCTCGTCCACCGGAAGGTCGCTGCCGGGACATTTAAGGGTAAGTCCCCCCCCCCTCGCGCCAAGGGAAAAGGTCATTTCATCGCAAAGACTTATTTTCTGCATCAGTGTCGCTATGTCATGATAACCGTCCTCCCGTTTCCTGAGAACGGCAAGGTGAAGGTTAACCTTGGCCGGCGATAGTTTTTTTATCATTAATAACCCTTGCAAGGTTGTCGAGGATCAGTTTCTGTAGCGCCATTTTTAACGGTCTTGCTCCGTAGATGCTGCCGAATCCGTTCTCAACTATATAATTTTTAGCCTTTTCTGTCAATCCGATGGTCAACTTCCGTTCCGCAAGTCTTTAGGGTATCTCCTTTAAAAAGCCAGTAGCAAGTGGATAGACAAAATGGTCACCCCGCCGGCCAGCAGGGCGCCTGACCATGTCAGCAGTTTTACCATTTTCCCGCTTAAGGTTTCGTTAACCTCCCCGTATCCGGCCAGGGAGACGACCCAGAAATAAATCAGTAACAGTATAAGTCCCATAAAAATCATGCTCACTGACAAAAGGGCATCCCATACCTCCTGTCCCAGGCAAAAGACGCAGTGATGAAAGGAGGTACCCAGAAAGAGGGGGCTTATTTTAGTGTGAAGGGCCAAGACAAATACGGCAACAAGAAAAATGATGATCAGTGTTTCAGAGATCAACAGAGATTTTTTCCCAAACCATCTTCCTTTTTTAGAAGAGGCGCTTCTCTTCTGGGCAATGAGGAAGAAAACTATCTCTCCCACGATAAAGAGCACGAGAACATAGAAAATGGCAACCCACAACCAGGTGGAGGCGGTAATAACCTGGGGAGCAGACTTTGCTGGAGCATCAAAGAGCGATGTGCAGCAGGAGATCTGACGGGGGGGAGTCGAAAAGAAAAAGGAGGTGTCCAGAATTGTTTCCAGAAGGATTAATATGCCCAAGGGGGTAAGAAAGGTCATTTTTTGCTTCATAAAGGGTTGTGTAATCACTTTACGATCCAAGTAATTCAGGAACAACCAATACCCGTAAAGGGGGAGCATCGCCGGCTTCAGACCACTTGCAATATAGGAGAGGGGGGCGTTGATGTTATGCACCCCCACAAGACACATGGCGCCAGGAATGGAGATGATCATGCTGTGAAGGGTCCAGAACCACAGGGGAACCATCAGAAATCTCAAGATGAATCCCAGGGACAACACGGTAATGATCAGATAGACCCTTTTCTCCAGACGATACTGTTCTTCCGCCTGGCTGGTGATATCCCACCTCCTCCATACATGGAAGCCGTTTAGGGCGGCGACAAGCCCAATAAGGAGAGAGAAAAATGAACAGACAAGATAGGTGATGATGTAGTTATTCAGGATCATGGATATTATTCCCTTATAGACTGTCTTCCATTACCCATTACTCATTCCGCCTGCCGTCAAGTATCTTTCCCGAGTCTAAATACACTGTCCGATCCACCAGCCCGGCCATCGGGGTTTGCAGCTCATGGGAGGATACAACAATTGTTTTTCCCCTTTTTTTCAATTCTCTTAAGATATCAATGACCATCCTGACATGTCCCATGTCTATGTTGGAGAGGGGTTCATCGGCCAGAATAATCTCAGGGTCGTTGATTAGCGCCCGGGCAATAGCCGCTCGCTGCTGCTCCCCACCACTTAACTCGTTGGCCATAAAGTCTGCCCGCGTTTCGAGATTCAACTCTTCGAGGAGCTTCATAGCCCTGATTCTCCGTTCCTTCTCCGAGATGCCCTGCGGTAAGAGGGGAAAAGATACGTTTTCCCATGTGGAGTATCCTGTCAGGAGGTTGAATTGTTGAAAGATGAAACCGATCTTTTCTCTCCTTATGGCAGCGAGGAAATGGTCGGGAAAGTGGGATACCTCCTGGCCTGCAAGCCAGAGCCGCCCCTCTGTGATCCTGGTCAGACAACCGATGATATTTAACATCGTGGACTTGCCCGATCCGGAGGGGCCGCTAAGCACCACCATCTCCTCTTTTTTGACTTCGAGTGAGACATCGTTGAGGGCCCTCACCTTCACCTTACCTGATTGGTATTTTTTTGTTACCTTTTCTATCTTGATCATAAAAGCACTGCTCCCTCGCTTACCTTCTTATCGCCTCATCGGGATCAACAACACCTGCCAGCCAGGCCGGGATGGCGCTTATTGTCATCAAGGGCAGGACACCGAGGATAAAGAGAAGCGCAAGAGACTGGAAATCACAGTTTACCGGCACGGGAAATTTTGGATAGATACTGGCACATCCCAGACAATAGCCGGACATCCCCGGCGTGCCCAGCAAGGCATAGACAAATCCGGCAACAATCCCGATGGATGTCCCACCAAGACCGAGAATCAGAGATTCCATCATCCTCATCTCAATAATCTCTCCCGTCTGCCACCCCAGGGCCTTTAAAATTCCGATCTCTCTGCCCACGTCCACGCTGATGTGGGCTGACTGTGCCCAGACTAAGAGAAGGACAGTTTCGAGCAGTATCAGCCACATCGCCTGAAACGTCCCTCCCCGGCGACCAAATGCCTCTTTTACCAGATCGGTCAAGGCCCTGCCGGTCAACACGCGCGTATTTCTGAAACGGCCGGCAATTTCCCGGGCAATCAGGTCTGCGTTTTCAGGACTGTCAGCATAGACCAGGAGGTCGGAGAACTCGTCTTTACGGTAGCCGAAGAATTCCCCCGCATCGTGAAGAGAGACAATAATCAGGTCGGTACTGTAGATCTGCACTGTGTTGTTAAAGATTCCCACCACCTCAAACTCACCCTTATTTCCCAGGGTATCCTCGACTAAAAGCCTGTCCCCTACATCGGCCTTAAAACTCAAGGCCACTCCTTTGCCCAGGACAGCCTTATTCCGATCTCCCGGAACAAGAAAGGAACCCTTTTCGATCGTCCAGGGTAAATTCCCGTCATAGATCATCTGCCCAAGGTCCAGCCCCATCAAGGTATAGGCGGTATCCTTCCCCTCCATCTTCAGGGGAAGGTATCCCCAGACCCTCGGGATTACCCGTTTCACATGGGACATCTCCTCAATCCTCTTCTTTATGGTGGGGGAAATTTTCCCCACTCTCCCGGCTTCTATCCCCTGAACGGTGACATCGGGTAGAAATTTTTTAGCTATCCCGGCATCCTTTACAAATCCTCCCCTGGTAAACATCATGAATGAAGCGGTAGCCATCACGAGGATCAACGGAATTACGATAGCAAGAGATTTTGCCCGGTAACGGCGCAGGTTACCTGAGGCCATCAGCCAGAGGTTTAGGTGGGGGGAAATATTCATGGTCTGTTATGAATCACCTTGAGGGTATAAACGTTTTCGGAAATAACCCGGGGAGTTACCACCACATCGCAATCGGAATGAAAGCAGAACCCTCCCGGCAAGTCGCTCCGGCGGGCATATATCCCTTCGGCCAGGTTCCTTGAAGTGCAACACTGGGCAATGATCGGAATGGCAGGTCCACCCAGAGTTCCTACCACCGCCATTCTCATCTGGGTATCCCGTGAATAACGGTAACTGGTGGAAACGAGGTGATTATAGAGATAGAGGGCTAAAAAAAAGGTAATCATGAAAATCACTTTAATTAACTTTGTATACTGTCCCCTCAATTTCTACTGTCTCCACTGTCTTCCGGCAATAATACTGCCAGCCAGCAAAAAGCCCCCCCCTATTATCAGGAGTTTCAATGCCTCGGGCCAGAGAACCGAAAATCCATTGCCCTTTTGAAAGATACCGTTGGCAGCTATCATAAAGTGGGTCAGGGGCTGAAATTGGGCTATCTTTTGCAAAAGGGGCGGCAAATTTTCCAACGGGGTTATAACGCCCGCCAAAAATATCAAGGGGAACATTGTTGCCACCGATAAAAGGATCGCCTGAAGCATGTTTTGACAGATACTGCCGATCAAGATGCCAATCCCGGTGGTACTGATCAAAAAGAATCCCATAAAAGCAAAGAAGGTCAGAGGATTTCCTCTACAGGGCACCCCAAACCAAAATACAGTAAGAAAGGAGAAAACGGTGGCGATCAAACCGATGGTAAGGGGGGCCACGGTCTTAGCAATCAATAGCTCCCATGAACGGGTGGGGGTGACTAAAATCTGGTCGATGGTTCCCCGCTCTTTCTCTCTCACCACCGCGGTGGAGGAAAGAATCAGCCCCCCGATCAGGCCCGCTAAGACAATATGATAGATCACCACGTAGTAGACACTCTTCAACTCCTGGTTGTAACTGATTCTTACCCTGCCATCTATGGCGGGAATCTGGGAAACCGCTACTCCCTGCCTATTCAGCCTTTCCACGATAATCTTCTTGTTTAAGTCGCCAATAATTTTTTTTGCAAAACCAACCCCCTGCCCGGCCTGATTGGCATCGCCGCCGTCGCAGATGAATTGCAGGGAAGCAGGTCTTCCCTCCGCTAAATTGCGGGTGAATTCGGGAGGGATGACCAACGCCACCCTCGCTTTACCGCTATCCAGCCTGTTTTTTACATCTGCCAGCGAGTTGGCAAAGCAGTCCAGGTCAAAATACTCGGTAGACAAAAATCTTTGTACTATATCGCGACTGGTCAAGGTACGATTCATATCATAGATAACGGTATGCAGGTGCTCCGCATCAAAGAGGAAACAATATCCGCAAAGAATTATACAGGCGGTAAAAAAGTAGAGGATCAGGAGCATCGCCACCGGGTCGCGATAAAAATGTATATACTCTTTCTTTACCAGACCCCAGAGCCGTCCCACGGCAAAAACCCCCCTAAATTTTTTTACTTTTCACCTGCCACGCACTGATTGAGAAAATGGCAATACAATAGACCGTAAGAGCAAGGGCATCTTCCCAGTAACTTTGAATACCCGAACCTTTCAGGATTTGCGCCCTGCAAATACCGGTGTAAAACCTTCCGGGAAAAAGACAGGAATAGAGCCGCCACCCTTCGGGACTGTTTGCGATGGGAGCAATGGTGTCTCCAAAGATAAAGGCCGGCATCAGGGTAAAAACAATGCCAAATAAAAGAGCCGTAAGCTGACTTCTGGTCAGGGTAGAGATAAAGAAGCCGATTGCCACGGTGGCAAAAATCATGAGAAAAGTGGCCAGAGAAAGAATCAAAGGGCTTCCCCGCAGGGGAAGCTTAAACCACCATAACCCGATGGCAATCACCAGGAGAAAATCCAGGGTGAGAAAGATTACATAAGGAGTCATCTTACCGGCGATGTATTCATAGGAGCGAATGGGGGAGGCAAATATCTGCTGGATGGAACCGGATTCTTTTTCCCTGACAATGGCCAGGGCGGATAATATGGGAACAAAGCCCATGATC
>DATESZ010000196.1:0-6328 GCA_035283845.1 Syntrophales bacterium
CGCCGTCGGCCCCACACTGTCGCCCGCATTGTCACCCGTACAGTCGGCTATGACGCCAGGATTTTTCGGATCATCTTCGGGGAGGTGGAACACGATTTTCATCAGGTCGGAGCCGATGTCGGCAATTTTCGTGAATATGCCGCCGCAAATCCTCAAGGCGCTTGCTCCGAGAGACTCGCCGATGGCAAATCCGACAAAAGACGGGCCGGCCAGTTCTTTAGGCACGAAGGCAAGGATGCAGATCATGAAAAACAGTTCCACGCTGACCAGCAAAAGGCCCACGCTCATCCCGGAGCGAAGGCAAATGTTGATGATGTTCATGGGATCGCCGCCGAGGGAGGCGAAAGCGGCGCGGGAATTGGCAACCGTATTGATTCTGATACCGAACCAGGCCACGCCATAGGAACCGAGGATGCCCATTACGGAACAGAAAAGGATTATCAGAACAGCGTTGAAAGGCGCGCTCTGCAGTCCGGCAAAATAATAAACGATGCAGATGGCGATCAAGACCCATAGAAAAGCAAGGAATTTGCCCTGCTGTGTCAGGTAGGTTTTACAGGTTTCCCAGATAATGGCTGACACATCGAGCATGGACTTATGGGCCGGAAGGTCTTTGGTCTGTTTGTATTGGATGAGCCCGAATATCATGCCTGTAGCACAAATCGCCAATCCCCAGTAAAGAATCGAAAGACCAGCAACGGTTCCCCCGGCAATATTAAAAATTACGTTGGAAAGGTCGGGCAACTTTATGTCAGCTTCCCCGGCAAAAGCAACGGAACCAGAAAAAGACAGACCAAACGCGGCAATAAACGACAAAAGACGACTTTTAACCATATATGTAACCTCCATAGATAAATTATTATATAACCCCCATGCGGAACAGGGCGCAACGAAGGATGAAAATCACCCCCACCCATCCCTCCCCCGTCGAGGGGGAGGGATACAGGGAGGGGGACATTTTCATATAAACTATTCTATCTCATTGATGGTTTTGCCATGATACCTCCGCATGGCGGCCTCGATGCCGGACAGGATGACTTCCCCTACGACATCGCACGCTACGGCAAGAATACCTGGCAGCTTGTTTTTCTCTTCCTCCGTGAAAGGCGAAAGGACATATTTTTCCACCATTGCCTTGCGCACGGGTTTGCCTATGCCTATCCTTACCCTTAGAAAATCAGCACTGCCGACATGCTGAATGATAGACACGAGCCCCTTATGCCCACCTTCGCCGCCGCCTTTTTTCAAGCGAATCGTCTCGAAAGGCAAGTCCAGATCATCGTGAACTACTATCAGGTCTTTGATATCCACCCTAAAATAGGAAACAAGCCTTTCAAGGGCGATCCCGCTTAAATTCATGTAGGTCTGAGGTTTAGCAAGGAGAATTCTCTCATTTCCGATTATTCCCTTGCCGAACAATGCCTCGAATCCTTGCTTTTTCAGCGGTATGTCGTGCCTGCCCGCCAGATAATCAAGGGTAAGAAACCCGAGGTTGTGCCTGCTGGATTGATACTGTTCCCCCGGATTTCCCAGGCCTGCTATCAGCTTCACTGGAGGTTTCACCCATGAAGATCCCGGCAAAAGGCCTATTTTGCCTCTGGTTCTGCTGGACTCTCTACTGTTTCAGTTTCAGTTTCTTCCGTTGCCTGCTTGATCACCTTCATAGCCGATACAGTGGCGATTACCACATCTTCAGTGTCGAGGATGGTTGCACCCTCGATGGGGGCAATGTCATGCACCTTAAATGAATTACCTATTTGCAGACCGCTTATATCGACGGCTATGAATTCGGGACGCATTGCGGGAAGACAGGATACTTTCAATTCTCTCTTCAAATGATGGAGCTCGCCCCCTTCTTCAACGCCGATGGACTTGCCGGAAAGATGAACAGGAATATCAAAGGTCATCTTATGGTCCATGCTTATTTCATAAAAATCGGCGTGGATATACCGCCTGCTCGCAGGTTCAACCTGAAGTTCTTTGAGAATGGAAAGCTTTTCAAGCCTCTTGACCTGGTCGCTAATGATCAACCTTATAAAGGCATTTTCCGCTTTTTTCCTTAAATTTGTAAGATCGGCTATGCTGACCGTAAGCAGTATCGTTTCTGTTCCCGGTCCGTAGAACACGGCCGGTATCATACCATCGCTTCTGAACCTTCTGGAATATCCTTTTCCGGCAACTTCGCGGATACGGGCATTTAATTCGGTTACTTCCATTTACGCCTCCTAAACAAAAAGTGAACTCACTGATTCATTATAATAGATACGTTTTACCGCCTCACTCAACAAGCCGGCAACAGAAAGGACGGTAATGCGTTTACATGCCTTTGCCTTATCCCTAAGAGGGATCGTATCGGTCACAATAACCTCTTTAATATTTGATTTTTCAATGTTTTCTATGGCAAGGCCTGAAAGAACAGGGTGGGTGCAACATACGGAAATCTGAGTGGCGCCGGCCTCCCCAAGGGCTTGGGCGGCCTGGATCACTGTTCCTGCCGTATCGATCATATCGTCCAGAACGATTACGCTGCTTCCTTTTACATTACCAACAATATTCATTACCTGGGCTTCATTAGGTCCCTCTCTTCTTTTATCGATAATGGCGAGATTAGCGCCTAACCTGGTTCCAAAGGCCCTGGCCCTGGCCACGCCCCCCGTGTCGGGGGAGACAATAACCATGTTGTCCTGGTAGTGGCTTTTCAAATATTCCAGAAGTACGGGCGTTGCGAAAAGATTGTCTACGGGGATATTGAAAAAACCCTGGATCTGCCCGGTATGGAGGTCCATGGCTAAGACGCGGTTAGCCCCTGCCGTAGTTATTAGATCGGCGATCAGTTTTGCTGTAATCGGGGCCCTCGGAGCTACCTTCCTGTCCTGCCTGGCATATCCGTAATAGGGTATCACGGCAGTGATGCGATCGGCAGAGGCCCTTTTCATGGCATCGATCATGATGAGGAGCTCCATGCAAGTCACATTAACGGGCGGACAGGTAGATTGAATAATAAACACATCCATGCCGCGTACATTTTCGTCAATTTCCACCCTTGTTTCTCCGTCACTGAATGTCGTGACATTGGCCATGCCAAGGGACACGCCCAACTTTTCCGATATTTTCCTTGCCAGCGGCACATTGGCATTGCCGGAAAAAATTCTTAATCTTTCGCTTTCGAACATTTGCTTCCCTTCTGGCTCTTATATGAAAATACCCCCCTCCCTGTCTCCCTCCCCCTCGACGGGGGAGGGAGGGGCGGGGGCGGCTTTCATCCTTCGTTGTGCCCGCGTCGGGCATAGTGGTTACTCCCTACTCCTTTATATCAGGCTGGGGCGGGAGGATTCGAACCTCCGAATGCAGGAACCAAAGTCCTGTGTCTTGCCGCTTGACGACGCCCCATTTTTTACTGTTTTCGCAATCAGATGGAATGGGCGAGGTAAACCCACAATTTCCCTGATCCCTCATTGGTCAGCGCTTCTTTTGCCTTTAGCGCCCGGTCTTCTCTTTCAAAAATTCCAAAAACAGTCGGACCGCTTCCCGACATCAGGGCGCCCCGGGCGCCGCATCTTAACAAATCCTTCTTTAACTGATTTAACTGTGGGTGAAGATTCAGCGTAACCCCTTCCAAATCATTTTTGAGTCCTTCTATCAGGCTGTTGCCAGCTTTAATCTGAAAGCGCGGGATGCTATAATTTATAGTGTCTTTTGTCAATCCTAAATTAAGACTCTCATAAATCGCCTTTGTAGATACGGCAAAGCGGGGATTGACAAGAAGAAACCACAGGGGAGGAATATTTTCGGCGGCTTGCAGGATATCTCCTGCGCCGAAGGCCCAGGCCGTTTGCCCAAAAATAAAAAAAGGGACATCCGCCCCTAATTCTTTGCCTATTTTAATCAACTCGCCCCTACTTAAGCCATTGCCCAGCATCTCATTCAAGGCAATAAGGGTTGTCGCCGCGTTTGAGCTTCCGCCACCCAGTCCCGCCGCCACCGGAATTTTCTTTTTTATGGAAATGGCTACGCCCTTTTCACAGGAGGCAAGCGTTAGGTAAGCTTTTGCCGCCCGGTAGACAATATTTCGCTCGTCATCCGGAAGGTCGCTGCCGGGACATTTAAGGGTAAGTCTCCCTCCCCCCGTGCCAAGGGAAAAGGTCATTTCATCGCAGAGACTTATTTTCTGCATCAGTGTCACTATGTCATGATAACCATCCCCCCGTTTCCCGAGCACGGTAAGGTGAAGGTTAACCTTAGCGGGAGATAGCTTTTTTACCATCAACAACCCTTTTCTTTTACATAGCGCATCCTCAACTCATAAAGTATCCCCTCAAGTAAGTCTTTCTCATTCTTGTCAAGATTTCCCTCCGTCTTGATTTTCAGCATGGACAGCGTATCAATGACCTGTTTGGCTGCGGGAATATTTTTTTCCGCCTTGTTGGTTGCCGGATCGGAAAAGTCGCCAAAGTGGAAAAAGGCGCTGGTACTTAGGGAAATCAGGAAATTGTAAAAATTTACCTCCGGTTGATATTCATCTTTCTCCTTTTCCTCCTGCCGGCCATTCTCCTGACTGTCTTCCCGGGTTTTTTCTTCAGTTTCAACGACCGGCCTTTCCTCTGTTCGAGCCGTGCCGCTTTCATCAAAGATCCTCTTATCTTTAATTACAAACCCTTTTTTTTCTTCTTCCATGACACTCTTCTCCTTGGTTTATATGAAAACGCCCCCCTCCCTCTATCCCTCCACCTCGACGGGGGAGGGAAGGGTGGGGGTGATTTTCATCCGTCGTTGTGCCCACCCCGGGCATGGGAGTTAGGTAGTATTTTTCATCATGCATTCCCGTAGTTATCAATTTTTTACCGGGGCATCATGGCCCTTAAACGGGCGACCCTTTCCTCAACGGGAGGGTGGGTGCTGAAAAGATTCATCAGGGACCTGCCCGTAAGGGGGTTTACGATAAACATGTGGGCCGTAGAAGGATTGGCTTTCATAGGAGCGGCCTGAGATGCCCGCGACAATTTCTCCAGGGCGCCGGCTAAGTCATACGGTCTGCCCGATATGCGCGCGCCCCCGGCGTCTGCCAGGTATTCCCGGGAACGGGAAATTGCCATCTGAATAATAGAGGCTGCGATGGGCGCCAGAATTGCCATAAAGATAAGGCCTGCTATGCCGCCGCCTTCATCGTCTCTGTCGCGGCTTCCCCCTCCGAAGATAGCCGCCCACTGCGCCATGTGCGCCAGCATGACAATGGCCCCCGCAAGGGTTGCGGCAATGGAGCCTATGAGCATGTCCCTGTTCTTTATGTGGGTAAGCTCATGGGAAATGACCCCTTCCAGCTCCTCGCGACTCAGAATCCTTAATATGCCTTCCGTTACGGCTACCACGGCGTGGTTTTCGTCACGTCCCGTGGCAAAGGCATTGGGGACGCCTTCCGGAATAATATAAACCTTCGGCATGGGAAGAGAGGCTTTTAAGGCTAAATTTCTAACTAAGGTAAAAAGCTCCGGCGCCTGAGTTTCGGAAACTTCCTTAGCATGGTACATCCTCAGGATGATCCTGTCGGAAAACCAGTAGCTGCCAAAGTTCATCACCAGGGCAAAAATAAAGGCGATAACCATGCCCTGCTGACCTCCGAAATAGCCGCCGATCAGCAGTAAAAGCCCCGTCAAGCCTCCCAGTAATAATGCTGTTTTAATTGTGTTCATTGCGCCCTCCTATATTATCATTATTATTATTTATCACAATGCCGTCGTCCTGCATATCTACGGCGATGTTGTCCCCCTCTGCGAAGGCCCCCTCTAATATCTTCAAGGCAAGGTTGTCGAGGATAAGTTTCTGTAGCGCCCTTTTTAGCGGCCTTGCTCCGTAGATGGGGCTGAATCCGTTGTCGGCTATATAATTTTTAGCCTTTTCTGTCAATCCGATGGTCAACTTCCGTTCCGCAAGTCTTTTTTGTATCAGCCCCATCTGAATGTCAATGATCCGGTAAATGTCTTCCCTGGTCAGGGAGCGGAACATAATCATATCGTCTATCCTGTTCAGGAATTCCGGTTTGAACGTGACCCGCATGATTTCCATGGTGCGACTTCGCTTTTCCTCGTCATCTAACGCCGGGTCCTGGAGCCACTGCCCCCCGATGTTGGAGGTCATGATTACTATAGTATTCTTAAAATTCACCGTTCGGCCGTGACCGTCCGTCAACCTTCCGTCATCAAGAATCTGCAAGAGTATGTTGAAGACGTCCGCATGGGCCTTTTCTATTTCATCAAAGAGGAGAACTGCATAGGGTCTTCTCCTTACCGCCTCGGTGAGATAACCTCCCTCATCGTAGCCCACATAGCCGGGA